>NZ_BMPP01000014.1:0-84296 GCF_014647655.1 Deinococcus malanensis | reverse complement strand
CTCTCCTTGCGGCTGGCCGCAGGCGGCGAGCAGGAGGGTCAGGGCAGTGCTGAGCAGGATTGAGCGGCGTGCGTGCATGGGGAAAACCTCTGGCCACGGGGTGAAGGGAGGGGTCGAACTGTGAGGGTGGCTCGGCTCAGCTTGACCCGTATAGGCAACCCGCCGCATGAACACCCGACTGCGCATCCGAACCGCACTGCCGAATACAAGGTGAAAAGGTCCGAACGGTTGACATGACGCAGGTCATGCAGGTGTGCCGGTGAGTGGTCTGGAGTATCCCTCCCATTTTTGGGATGGCTTGTAGCGTGCGCCTGGGCTGGTGCTGAGTGAAACCAGAAATTCAATCGCCTCTCTCCTGCGGCTGCGCGGGCCACAGCGAAGGAGGGTGTAGGGAAGGCAGCACCTTGGCCCGCACCAGCGATGGCGACGATACTGCACGATGCCCGTCCATGTCGGAAGCATGGAAAGAACCGTCTCAGTGAGTGGTTCTGTGCTTGCCTGCTGGCGTAGGTGATTTGGCGGTTGTGACCGCGACACATGCTTTGTAGGCTCCCCGTATGCGGTTCGAGCTGATCCCCACCCTGAACGAATTGCGCTCCATATACGCGCGTCCGCTGGACGCCACACGTTTTCAGGCATACCTCGACACCGTCGTGGCTGGCGCACACACCGCCAAAGACGTCCGATTGCCTCCCCTGGTCCGCGCAAACCCAATGGCCAAAGCGCATGTCCTCGAAGTCCTTGACCAATGGCTGGCGCTCGGCGCAGAAGACACCGCCCGCACCGCCCTCGAAGAAGCCAGCGCGCGCTTGCCTCATGTGGCGTACAACGCCACTGTCAAGGTCGGGCTGACGTTGCTGGATGATGTGGGAGGCGGCTGGACCAATCGGCATATCAATGACGCGCTGCGCTTCCAGACCGCGCAGGCGCTACAGACGTCCGGGTGGGTAACTGTTTGCCTATGGACGAGCGACGTTCCCGAGCGCGCCGCGCTTCGGCAGCTTGTGCTGGAGAGCGCTCACCGCGCCGCGTTCGCGGCGTGTCACGGCGATCCGCACACGCTACTCGGCATGATGTGCCAGGAAGGCGCCTCGGCCGCCTTTGCGGAACGCACGCTTGAATTCAACGCCGAGGAGTTGGCGTATTCACGAGTGGTGCTGGCGCCGCACGTGGAGAGCACTCATCAACCTACCGTCCTCGCGGCGATGTACGGCGATGATGCCGCTCGTGATTGGGGGTACACGCCGCTGGGACTCTCCAACCAGGCCGGGTTTCAGGTGGCTTTGGCCGACGCGCTCGAACAACAGGCAGGAGCGCCCCCGTGACCATGGATGCGCCCTCGCCCGAAACGTGCGTGGGCTGCGGCGCGGTGTTGCCCCGCGTGGAGGGTCCCGTTCATCGCTACATGACCTCCAGCCCTGCCTGCTGGGCGGCATTCAACGTCCTCGGCAGTACGCGGTACTCGCTCGCGGACGTGCCCTTTGAGGCGCTGCTGGTGGACGCGTACGCTGTTCAGCATCCGGGCACGCCGTCCAATCAGGCGATCAATTCGGTGGCCATTCACTTGATGGTGCTGTATGGCGTGATCGTGCGTGGGTACGCTCCCGATCAAGCGCAACGGTTGCGTCAACGCCCAGGACAGCAAAGGAGAGTGCCCAAACACGAGCGCTTTTTCTGGCTGACGCCACCGTCGTTTGCTTCGGTCCTGACGGTGGCCGACGTGCTGAGCGCTGCTGACGTTCAAGCGCGCGCGGACGTGGCAGAGGCGTGGGTGCGCGATGTTTGGTCGGTCTGGGCTCAATTGCATGAAGGGCAGGTCGCAGCTTGGTTCGCGGCGTATATGGCGTTCGAATAGAGCGTCATGAAAACGGACGCCCCGAACCTTGGCCAAGACAATGCGTCTGCGCTTGTCGTCGTGCACACCATTGCGTTGAGCATCCCGCAGAAACTCGCGACGTCGCTGGTTCCCCGAATCAGAAGTCATGGCTTCCGTTCCTGAAGGCTGTCTTGTCCCCGTAGGCAAGAGCAGATCCGACGTGATCATGTCGGTCAGTAAGAGGGCTGTCTGAGCCTCTCTTTTATCTTTCCCAACGAAGATGCACACTTGCCTGCGGACACGCCTGGCCCTGGCTTCGGTCCTCCTGGCCCTGCCGGGCACGGCCCTCATCACCCTCGGTCTGAGCCGTGCGGCCGTCCACCACCTGCATGGCGCCACCGGCACGCACCTTCAGGAACTCGCGACAGCCTCTGGCGTCGCTCAAAAATAAGCACATCGCAGGAAACATGACCCACTTCACGACCCCCTCCCATGGCAGCGTCCCGGTTCCAGACCGGACGGTGCTTGACCGCCTGTTCGCGCATCACGCAGACCTGATGATCATCGTGACGCAACACGGCCTGCTGGAGTACCTCAGCCCGGCCGCCCGACATGTGCTGCGCGGCGCCGGACCCGGCGGGCTTCTGAGCGAGCAGGTGCATCCCGAGGATCAGCTGGCCCTGTCCGGCGCCCTCAGGGCGCTCAGCGAGGGTGAAGTGATGGCCCTGCCGGCCTTCCGCGTGAAGCAGGACGGCCCTTCGTGGCGCTGGCTGAGCGGCATGGCCGTTCATCACGGAACCGACCCCCTCATTGCGGGCGTGCTGCTCACATTGCAGGACGTCACCATCACCGTCCGCGGGGCTGGCACCGACCCCTCGGGGCACACGGTCACGGCAGCGCTGGCTGGGGCGCTGTCACCGGATGACGTGGCCCGGTCTGTGGTGGAGGACGCCATCACCACCCTCGGCGCGCAGGCCGGAACGATTGTGGTCCGCCGCGCGCCGCACCTGCCGCTCACTGCTATTGGCGCCACCGGATACGACGAGGACATCGCCGCGCTGTGGCGGCAGTACCTGAACTCTGACCAGCTGTGCGAGGTGCGTGACGCGGTCAGCGAGCATCGGCCCATCATCGTGACGGCGCACGACTGGCAGGTGCGTTACCCGAACATGCCGCTTGGGCCGTACCACCTGACGGCGCTGCTTCCCCTGCACAACGACGGCCACCAGCTGGGCGCGCTGGTGCTGAGCTTCACGCGCACGCACCCGGTCACACCCGGGGAGCAGGCGTTCATGCAGACGCTCGCGCAGCAGGCCGCGCAGGCGCTGCAAGGCGCGCTGCTGCACGAGCGTCTCAAAGCCAGCGACGCCCGGCATCAGAAACTCAACCGGTACGGCGCGGACCTCACCAGCATCCTCGACCCGGTCGGGCAATTGATCTTCACTACGGACGCCACCACCAAAATCCTCGGGTACCCACCCGAAGCGCTGTTCAGCCGGTCCATGTTCGAGTTGATTCACCCGGACGACCAGGCGAACGTCGCCAACACCCTGGGGGAACTCGCCACCCGGCGGGGCGAACCGGTCCGGGAAACGTACCGCTTCCAGCATCAAGACGGCCACTGGGTGTGGATCGAGTCGATTGCCGCCAATCACTTTGACGACCCGGACATCGGTGGGATTTTGGTGAACTCCCGGGACGTGAGCGCCACGGTTGGCCTTCAGCAGGAACTCACGCACCGCGAAACAGCATTCCGGCACCTGTTTGAACGCAACCCCCTGCCGATGTTCCTGTATGACCGGCAGACGCTGGCGCTGCTCGAAGCCAACCAGGCCGCGGTGGACAAGTACGGGTACACCCGCGGGGAGTTCCTCGGGATGACGCTGTTGCAGTTCCGTCCCGAGGAGGAACGCGCCGCCCTGCCAGGCATCATCCGTGCGTTGAATTCAAACCGGGTGGACAGCAGCGAAACCCGGCACATCCTGCGGGACGGCAGCGTCATCGACGTGATCGCGCATGGACGCAGCCTGCGCATCACCGAACGCGAAGTGCGCCTGGTGGTGATTGAGGACGTCACCGCGCAGAACAGTGCTGAAAGGCAACTGCAAGCTCAGGTGCAGCGTTACCAGGCGCTGCTGGATCTCGCAGAGACACTCGCCACGCAGCACGACCCGCTGGAACTGGCGCGTGAAGCGCTGGAACGCTGCGTGGACCTCACGGACTTCGCGGGCGGGCTGTACATCAGCATCACTGGGCAGCGGATGGACGCCGTGCATGCCCACAGGCTCAAAGATTCCCTGATCACGTTCCTGAAAGCGGAACCGGGCCGCACCTCGTCGTTGGGAACGCTCGCGCCGCCGCTGCTGCACGGTCAGGCGCACTTCACGACCCTAGAGGAATCCAGCTTGCCCAAGCCGGTGCTGGCGCTGCTTACCGAGTACCGCGGCGTGGCCGCGCTGCCGGTCATGGCGCGGGGGGAACTGCTGGGCGCGTTCCTGCTGTTCAGTGAGCACGGGCAGGTCCGCGCGGACGCACGCCGACTGCTGGCCACCATCAGCGAGTACGCCAGCACCGCCATGGAACGCAGCCTGCACGTCGCGCAACTCGACGCGTCCCGCGAGGAGACGCTGCGCGCTGGGCATGGTGCTGGAGTACCGCGATTACGAAACGGCCGGCCACACCGACCGGGTCGTGGCACTCGCCGCGCAGTTCGGCCGCCGGCTGGGCCTGAGTAGCGCGCACCTGGACGCGCTCCGCTGGGGCGCGTACCTGCATGACACCGGCAAGGTTGCCATTCCCGATGAGATTCTACTGAAGCCCAGCAAGCTCAACGCTGACGAGTGGGCGGCCATGAAACGCCACTCCGAAATCGGGCATGAACTGCTCAGCCACATTCCTACCCTGCCCAGCACCACCCTGGACGTGGTGCTGCACCACCATGAACGCTGGGACGGTAGCGGCTACCCGCACGGCCTGGCAGCGGAGGGCATTCCGCTCTCGGCGCGCCTGTTCGCGTTCGTTGACGTGTATGACGCCCTCACCGACGAACGGCCGTACAAACGTGCCTGGAGTCACGAGGACGCGCTCGCTGAAATTCAGCGGACCGCCGGGTCGCACTTCGATCCCGATCTGACGCGGGTGTTCCTGACCCTGATGACCCAACTTGGTCCGCGGCCCCGGACGGAAGCGCCGTTCACTGACCTGCCTGAAGCCTGAGCTTCTCCTGGACGCGCACGGCCCGTCACGGCCAGCATAATGACCTCCCCCAGTCTGCCGTGTCTGGTGTTGCTGCTGGGCAACCCACAGACGCACCTGCAGGCCAGCTGTCACAACGTCGCGTGGCTGCTGGGCGAGACCCCGAGGACCGGTCCGTACGTCACCCACGGGGCGTACCAGGTGGCGCCCAGCCCGGCGGGGGTGCTGACCGGCCTGAACAGCATCGGCGTCGCCTTGATGGCCGCTGTGGCGGCGCATCCGGCACGAACTTCGCTGTAGTGGTCGACGACCTGGACCTGCCGCTCAACACGCCGCCCCGCTTGACAGAACCCGTGAAGCACTTACGAGCGTCTGGAAGACGCTGTACTGCTGTTGATTCGCCTGATGTTGGACCAGCATGATTGCTCAGCAGAGGGGTGAATCGGGCCGATACTGCCGCACAGAACGAGTAAGCACGGGGGGGGACGAAAGGAATCGTCGCTGAGACCAGTGCATCACGTCGGTTTCAACAACGATTCAGTGAGGCTGGATGTCATTCCCATCGTCATGCCGACTCGGTGCAGGCAGCACCAGGGGCCGCAGCGAAGTCACGCGCCGTAGGGCAGTGGGTAGCCCAGGGCCACCAGATTGGCGGTCAGGATCGCGAGAACCTCGGCCGGCGCCCCTTCATACCGGAGCAGCGTGGGTTCGGACGCCGCGTAGTCGAACATTCCGAGGTATGCCGTCATATCGTCGACTTCGAACATCACGCTGATCTCTCGGCCGTTCGGCAGGTGGAAATCCGCGCATTCGTCCCAGCCAGTGCCGTCCATGGTCTGCCCGCCGCCGATGCCGATGCCGCCCAGGTCGTGGGTGAGGGTGCGGCGGAGCGTGTATCGATTCAGGGTTGAATCTCAATCGTTGCCTTCATGTCTTAAAGCGTAAGGCCAAAGCTCAAACGAAGGGGACGTTTTTTAACAGGCGATGGCTTTCCTGCTTTGGGTCTTCGTCGAACTCTAAGAGTGGTTTTCGGGTGCTGATTGTGCTGGGTGCTGTAGCTCACGAGTCGTGCAGATGCCACAACAATCAGGGAGCCCAGCAAATGCTGGGCTCCCGCATCTCGTCACTTTGCAGGGTCATAACGCCAGGAAACACCGCAGGATGTTCGCCGCCAGGTGGCCTTGCCCTGCGCGCGCCACTTCCCGGGGGGTGCGGTTACAGAGGTCCAGATTTGCGCGGTCCAGCCATGCTTCGGCGACCGCTTCGTCTCGGGTTACGCGGACGGCGAGAGCACGCAGATCATCCTCGCTGATGGGTTCATGGAGAGGTGGCTCGGCGTACACCGGCTGACCGTTCACGGTCAGGACCAGCAGCCTGTCCCCCGTGTTGAACGTGTCTCCCACAGTGATGTGCCGGTTGTTCTTCGCCACGTCAGTCACCTCTGGGGTCAGTTTACCCTTGCTCGGTCATACGGCCTCGTGCTCACAATGTTTGACTGGTCTCTCTCATGTCGCCAGCTCACTGCTGGTCGCGACGGCCGTGGGGATCATTGCCCCAACGTGACCCGGCGGGAACATCGAGAAATGGGAGCTGGGTGTGGGGCGCGTGGGCCAGGAGCATGGCGACCGCGTAGCTTCGGTGACCGACCGGTGCAGGCGCCGGGGAGGTGAGCACGGGGGGGGATCACATGCCCTGTGATCGTGGTACGCGCCACGCAACCCTTCGGACGAAACTGCGGGAAGTGGGAGGATTCGGCCTCATCCGGACGGTCCGAGGAATTGGGTTCGCGCTCATAATGCCCGATGACGGGTCAGGGCCATCGTTGAATCGCGACATGACGGAAGTGTCGTAGGGTTGTTCTATGCCTAAGGTTTACGCCACCGTGGTCCATACGCAGACAGGTGAAACCGTGCGGCGCGTGGGTCCGTGCGCTTCAGCTGCTGCGGCGCGGACCGCGTGTGGGTTTATAGCTGGTGACGACCTGGTTTGGACTCAGCGCGAGCAGGACTGGGTCGCGGAGAAGTACCCGTTGGAGTACCGGGTGCCGGTTGATGGATCTGCCGCGCTGGTTTGAGGAAGGAGTGTCGTGAAGGCAGTCCAGGAACCTTGCGAGGTCAAGCAGTCACCAGATGGGAAGAGGCTCCTGTCCGTCCTATCGCGTGGGCGCCAGCATCACGTCACCCAGCAGGGGACTGGTAACTGGTACCGGTCAGGCGGCCGATGGTGGCTAGGCGAGCCGAACAGTGATGTATGGGTGCTGGAGTGTGGCCACGTGCTGATGGAAGTCTGTCGGTAGGACGAGGGGGGCAGGCAGGAAAGTCACCAGGGCTGGTAGGTGACAAGGGTGCAGGACTGATTACGACGAGGTGGGAGGAGCATTGCCGTTCCTCCCACCTGTCTTTTCCGCTTGCCTATGCCCTCAAGGCAGGGTTCGTAAGGTCACGCCACTTGTCGTTGCGGTAGTGCCAGCAACCGGATGCGTCGTTACCACAGCCCTCCCGTCACTCTGAATTAGCAGAGATGAGACCGTTGTTCCGTCCGTAGACGTGATCAGCGGCAGGCCTCGGATCACGGAAACAGACGAGCGACAGTGAACGAACACGGTCTGAAGCACGGAGGCTCGATCGATTTTCCAACCAGGAGAATACGTCCATCCGCCTGAACGCTGCTGCTTCTCACCTCAAAGTCTGGCTGAGAGTAGCTCTGCCTGAAGGTTCCATCCGCGTTGTAGCGCACTGTGCGTGCCAGCAAGGAACCGTCTTGCAGAGCCTGTAAATCATAGAAACCGTAGCCATCAGGGTAGAACACACGTCCCCCTGTCCCGAAGCTGCTGATCGGGGCACCATTGGGCTCATGCTTCACCAGCATGCTGTCGTCATCCACGACAGGTGGCTCATATCTGGACCCGCCTCCAGCAGAGATGGTCCGACCGCTCAGCCCGACCAGGAAGTGGTCGCCTGGGAGTACCGCGACCGCGACCCCACTGAATTCCTGGTAAGCGGACCGCCAGACCTCATACCCGATCTGCCCGTTGGTCCCGAAGCTGGTGTCCAGTTGCCCATCCGCGGTGAAGCGTTTCAGGTACCCGTTGCTCGTCAGGACAAGGATCTGGCCAGTGGACTGAAGAGCAATGTCGGCGATGTACCGTTGCCCGTTCTCTTGGCGCTCGAGGGTACCTGCATTCGCGAATGTCGTGTCAACCGTTCCATTAGGGTGGTACCGTCGTACGGCCCGGCTGCCGTTGACCAGGAATCGCCCATCACTCAGCACCAGAAGCTCGGTCACCTCCCCGACTTCCAGCTCGGGAACGATGACGACGCCACCATTGCCGAAGGTGGGGTCAAGGGCGCCTGTCGGAGTCAGGCGTGCCATCAACGGGGTGAGGCCTGAAGTTCCGCCACCCACAAGGATCTTGCCGTCTTTTTGCAGCGCTACAGCGGAATGCTTTTCGAACCCTACAGGACTGTCGGCACTTCTGATGATCAGATTCAGTACGGCCGTTCCCGCACTTCCGAAGCTGGGGTCAAGGCTGCCGTCACTGTTGTAGCGAGCAACGACAGTTTTGGTATCGATACCGAAGGAATACATTGAGCCGACGGCGACCACTTTGCCGTCCGGCTGTTGCACGACGGCAGAGGCTTCTGTCTCCCCTCCATCAAAGTTGGTCACCACGATCCCGTCACTATCAAAGCTGGGATCAAGCGTGCCTGAGGGGCCAGCGGGTGGCGGGGTGGGGGGCGGGGTCGTGGGGGGCGTGGTGGCCACGCAGAAGATCTTGGGTTGCGCCCAGTCGGCATGGTCGTAGTTGATGCCGTTCCCCGCATCCGTCACCACCAGCCTCAGTTCCTGTTTCCCAGTGATGTCCAGGTCCACCAGTCTGGCCGGGTCCTTGCCCTTCATCGCCCCGCTGTCGTACGCCTTGACGCCATCCAGGAACACCTGGAACACCACCTTGCCTTTCTTGCCGACCTCGTCGTCCACCCCGACATCCGCCGTGAACCGTGTGCAGTTCGCTCCGGTGCCTTTGAGGCTGAAGCGTAGTTCACTGCCGGCATGAACACCGTACCCGCGGGTGTACGTCTTCCCGTTGATGGAGAGTGTTCTGCCATCCCCTGCGGCCTGTTCGCCGTTGCTGCGGTCGATTTCGACGGGACCCCAGCCGTTGGAGGCGGCGAGGATGGGTTCAAAGTACAGGTTGTTCTCGCCGGGGGTGAGGCTCAGGGTGGTGAGGCGGCCTTCGGGGGCGATGTAGGACCAGGGGTAATTCGCGCCGTTGGCGTAGGGATCGACTTCGGCGGGTGACTCTCCTTGCGGCTGGCCGCAGGCGGCGAGCAGGAGGGTCAGGGCGGTGCTGAGCAGGACGGGACGGCGTGCGTGCATGGGGAACCTCTGGCCACGGGGTGAGGGGCGGGGTCAGACTCTGGGTGGCGAAACTCAGCTTGACCGGTATAGGCAACCCGCCGCATGAGCACCTGACTGCGCATCTGAATGTCACTGGAAATCTCTAAAGAAAAGCATTCGATCGGTTGACATCTCCCACACCAAAAAAAGGCCCCACCCTGGCATCAGCTGGGGTGGGGCCTTGAACTACTTACATTCGTTCAAATGACAAGGTCAACTTGCGTATGGATCAGCGTCCGTCGCTCCCATGAAGACGCGAGAGGTGCCTTTCGTCTCGGATACTTTGGAGCCGGCCGCAGGCGCGGTGCGGGTAACCGTTTCGGGGTGGTGGCGTACAACCACAAAGCTAAAAGGCTGATGCCCACAAGCATTGCAATCAATACGATTTCCGCACCAGCACCTGCGAATGGGTCATGAACGGAGGCAATCCCACCAGCGGCATTGACCGGGGCGAAGTGACCGACTACCCCGCGGGCGTGCTGCCTGACCGCAACTGGCGCGGCTTCGCCTTCGACTTCGGTGAGCATGTCTCACCAAACGGCGTGATCGAGGAGTACACCAGCGCGCAGACGACCGCCCTGAAGAACAAGCTGATGGTGGTGCGTTACAGCGCCGGCAAGGACATCATCGTGCTGACCCAGGGTGGAACCAGCCAGGACATCATCGGGTCCGAAACCAACATTCCCGGCCTGTCCGACTTCAACCCCAGCCCTCTCGACCTGACCGAGAACCGCACCAACGGTCACCTGTACGTTGCCCAGCTTGACGAAACCACCGGCAGTGGAAAAATCACGCTGGCCCGGCCCCGGTAACCCCCACACCACCCGCAAGTGCTTCACTCCAGTGACCAGGTCATGGCCACCTGGTCACTCCTCTGGACCCTTTGCGTGGAAGTGAAGTGGGGGATGACCGTCACCTGCTGACGGCTCCGTCTGGCCTTTCAGGGGCGCTTGACTCTCCTGCAAGAAGGATTACGGTAAAAGCGAGAACGAATCTGAAGCGTACGGATTGGCCGCCCGGGGGACGGTTCACCACCGCAGCTGGTCCGACGGTTGGTCAAGTGGTTGGAGGGAGGTATGGAGCGCGATCCCCAGGACACGAAGCGGTACAGCATCGGTCAGTTCGCGAAACTCACTGGCTTCCCGGTGGGGACCCTGCGGTATTACGACGAGGCGGATGTGCTCAAGCCAGCATTCGTGGATCCGGAGACAGGGTACCGGTCGTACACCGAAGTCCAGCGCAAACAGATGCTCCTTCTGACGGAACTGCACTTCATGCAGGTCCCGGTGGAGCTGCTCCGGGACTTCATGCGGAACCCCACGCTGGAGCACCAGGGCGAGATCTACGACTGGAAAATCCGCCAGCTCCATCAGGACATCCAGGATCGTCAGCAGGACCTGCTCTCCCTGATGCGCAAGAGGGCTCATCCATGGCAGGGGCAACAGTATGAGGTGATGGTCCAGGAGCGACCTTCCCGGCCCTGGGCTTTCGTTCAGTACGTCACGAAAATGCGCCGATTTGAACCGGATCGGGAGCGGGCGTTCGAGGCAGTCCGGGCCGTCCTGGAGCGGCAGGGTGTGAAACCAGCCAGCCCTCCTATGACGTTCAGCCTGCCGGTTGACGACCTGCGCCGCCGTCTGACCGGGGTGGAGGTGTACGCGGGCTTTGAGGTCAGCGGGCCCGTCCCGGTGGAGGGAGATGTGCTACTGGGCGCGACCCCGGCAGGATTATGGTTCGGGGTGCAGCACACGGGGCCGTATGAGCATATCTGGCATGTGATGGCCATGCTGCTTGAGTATGCGCAGCGGGAGGGCGTGCCGGTGCTGCGGGGGGCGGGGGAGTTTCTGACGCAGGAGGTGTTTCGTGTGGGACCGTGGGACACCCGGGACGCGGGGGCCTGGGTCACGGACGTGCAATGGTTGGTCCGGTCAGATGACCTGGGTTCCGTTGTGCCGTGGGACGAAACTCCAGTCACGGATGAAAAGATTTAATTGCACTGCGAATTGTTTCGACGGGGATCAACACGACCATGACGTTGGCCGTGAAACGGTCTGGATGACCAGATTCCGTGGAGCACACCTGGTGTCCATCTGCCCTGCTTGAAACGAACGGTGAGCTGTGGGCGCCGGACTTGTCCGTGGCCAATCAGATTCGTGGAGAGGATGGCCCGAGGGACCTCACCAAAGCGAGAAGCCCCGTTCCACCGGGGCTTCTGAGGTTTGATTTCAGGGCAGATTCACCACCGGCAGTGGCGTTGGTGAATCCTGCCAGGTGCCATTGCCCAGAGACCCTTGGAAATTCGATCCCCAGCACCGCGTCCCACTCCCGGAAACCATTCCGCAGGTCATGTACACCCCGGCCGAAATTGAATCAAAGCGCAACGCAGTGCCGCTGCCATCGACAACGGCCTGAGCCACCGCACTTCCTGAGTCGTTGAGCACCGCCGTACCTGTCCCCAGCTGACCGTTGGCATTTTCACCCCAGCAGTACGCTGCACCATCATCCTTTAAGGCACAAGCGTGCCGGAACCCAATATCGACATCCTTGTACTTCACGGCGGGGTTCGAACCTGGTGGGGTGATGATGGGAGCTGCCGTGGGAAAGAACTCATTGTCCAGTCCTCCCACCGTTGGCCTCCAGGTGGGGAGGATGCCCCGGCCCTGCTGCCCGTAATAGTTAGCACCCCAGCAGTACACATCGGTCCGGTCCGCCAGCACGCCGCAGGCAGCCTGGCGATAGATGGACAGACGCGCGAAGCTCAAGGAAGGCTGCACAACCTCGGGAGTGAATACATAGGCATCCGCCGGGACGCTGCCTGGCTTGATGAGCCGATCCAGATTATTCCCCCAGCAGTACGCCTGGCCCTGAGCGGTCAGGGCGCAGTTCACCACGTCCTTGGTTTCTGCCAGTGACGCGAACGACGGTGTGCCCCCTGGAACGTTCACTGCAACCGGCACGGCGGACCCTGTGAACCTTTCCGTCTGACACTCTTCTGCCGTCTTATAGAAGGTGCCGTTGGACCAGTGCTCCGACCTGAAGCAGTACTGATCTGATCCCAGTTCCGTACGGCCCGCTGCGTCACCAAGTTGGCCGTCCGAGTCGCTGCCCCAGCAGTACACCCGGCCGTTGGCCCCCAGTGCGCACGTCCCCCCTTCGCCAGCTCGAATGGCAGTGAAGGGAACCGTACGCCCTGCTTCATCGGTCGGCATACGAACGGGGACGGGGGTAGTAGACCCATAAGGCTCGGTCCAGTACCACGTGCCGTAGGCGTTCTCCCCCGGGCGGTAATCCCAGTTCAACATGGAGTCAGCAGTAAACCCGCCGTAGCCAAACTGACCCGTGCCCAGCTGCCCGGACGCTCCGGAGCCCCAGCAGTACGCTGTTCCCGCGTCTGTGAGGGCGCACGTGTGCCCTTGGTGCGTGCTGACAGATGTGAAGGCGTTCACGCCTGAGGGGCGATGCACTCGCACGGCGCTCAGGGCGGTGGTTCGTGTGCCGTTTCCGACCCGGCCCGAGGGGTTGTACCCCCAGCAGTACACCTCTCCCGCTTTCACCTGACAGCCACCGTATCGGCTGACCGAAAGGGACTGCCCACCCGGCACTGCACCCTGCTCGATGCGGAACTTGATGGGCAGGGTTCGTCCTCCGGTCAGTGCGAGCGTGTCCCCTGGGTCTCCTTTTTTCGTTTTCTTCCGGTTAGCCCCTTTGCTAGTCACGTCCAGGTCCAGAAAGCCGAGCAGCGTGCTGCCGATATGGACTTCCACCCGGTAGAACAGCTCTGGCTTCAAGTGGAACATCCCGGTGTGGAAGTTCACGATGAAGTGCTCGCTCTCGTGGTCCACACGAATTGTCTGCCCGCGGTCCCCGTGGGTGCGGGTGAAGGTCGCGATGGCGGTGGCGCCGCTCGCAGTACAGGAGGTGCTCGCGAGGGTGTTGATGGTGATTCCGGGCGGCAGGGCGCACACGTTGACGGTGGGATTGGCCCCGGCGTCAAAAGGATTGCCCCCGAAGGTGGTGGGCGGTTTGACGAGTGGCGCCACGAAGTAGAAGTGTTTGTTTCCGCCGGCGCGGGCGCCATCGCTGATGGCCATGCTGGTGAGGGCTTCAGATGGTGTGGTGGACGTGGTGGGAGGCGTGGTGCCGCACGCGCCCAGAAGCGTCATGGTGGCAGGCAGGATGTAGCGCAATCGGTTCACGCTCAGGGTCTCCTTTCAGGGCAGCAGGGCTTGGGGCGTGCGGCACAGGACATCGACCCGGCGTGATGCAGGGAGCTGGAGGTGCTGTGAGAACCGGCAGGAACTTTGAGTACTTTCGTTGTACACGATGAGGAAAGCTAAGGCCAGCCTGAAGACCGTGAAGACCGGTTGTGCATTGAACTGCTTTCCTGGGGGGAGTCAGGTGGCGTGAGGTGGTGAAACGAACACTCCTGTAAACGTAAGAATGTATTATTGGTGTGCATCCTTCTTCCCTCCTCACCCCTGCGGTGCACCAGCACACGCTCTGGCAGTGTGCCAGGAGAATCAGTTAAGGCAACGCACACCAACCTGTGCCTACGTCCTGACTTTGCCTCCGCATGTGCCTGGGCTGGCGCACCTGAACCCGGGAGATCCAGCCTCCTGCTACTGCGCGGGCCGCAGCTGGAGGTGGGGACAAGGAACGCGGTGCCTCACTGCGGTGCAGGCAGAAGGAGTGACGGGGAGGGGGTGTACTGGGAAAGTATGTACATTCTTGTATATATGGATGCCCGCCAAGTCTACGCTTTATAAGCGGCCTGAAAGGACAGTAAACTGATAGGGCCAACCTGCTCCTTCCCGACCCACACAGTCATTCCTCATTCCATAACAGGAGGATCCGCCCATGCGCAGACGCAGCCCTCCTCTCCCCCGATACTCCCAGCTGTACCCCGACGCCCTGGCTACCGCCGATGAGCTCAAAGACCAGCGCCTCAAGCCAGGCACACCCACGCCGGTAGCCCTGCTCGAGTACACCCGGCCACCCCACACCACCGGCATCTGTGCCCTCTACGAGCGCGCCAAAGCCGTGCCAATGACGGTAGAAGACGTCACACCCCCTACTCCGTAGGGCTATACCCTT
Source organism: Deinococcus malanensis (assembly GCF_014647655.1). Taxonomy (NCBI): domain Bacteria; kingdom Thermotogati; phylum Deinococcota; class Deinococci; order Deinococcales; family Deinococcaceae; genus Deinococcus; species Deinococcus malanensis. The sequence goes on along the minus strand of NZ_BMPP01000014.1, from coordinate 69,790 downwards.
CATCAGCAACGGGTGAAGCCCTCCATGAAGCAGCCTCAACGGCTGATTCAGGAAGCTGATCTTCTGAACCCGCACACTGCGCTCAGCTTCAATGCACCCCGGCCGAGTGAAGTCGGATGCCCCGCCCCCAGTGACCCTGGGGGCTTTTTTATGGACGCAAGGTTCCTGCTCGGCCTCCGCGGCGTTCGACGCCACTGGAACAGCAGCGGTCGAGTGACCGGCCCGTACCAGCCCCTCAGCGACCTTCATGGGGGCCCCCGCGTGAAACCGACTCTCTCGTCTTCCGTCTCATGCCCGGCCACACCCCCGTCGACCACAGGGCCCAGGCCACCAGGACCGGCTGAAACAGTAGCCGGATCGCGCGGGCACGGTCAGAATCCAGACCGAACGCGTCAATCCGGTTGACGTACTGAGCGATGTTGCCTGGAACAATCGCCACGAAGAAGCCCGCGACCACCCAACCTACTCCCCTCCGGTGGCGGGACAGGACGATCAGGGCCGCACCCAACGCCAGCTCCACGATGCCGGAGGCGACCACTACGGTATCCGCCGGGAGAGGCAGCCAGTCAGGGACCTGGGCCTGGAATTCGCGTCGTGCCCCCGTGAGGTGCGCAATTCCCGCGAAGAGGAGGGCCACGCCGAGCAGCAGACGACCGATGGTCTGCACGAGCGTGGTGGTCCTGGCGTCCAGCGGAGTGTCAGCCACAGGTGTCCCCTCGGCCATTACGCCGGTTGAGCTTGAGCGCGGATGGCCACCGGCACCAGGGCCGGGTATTCGTGCGTCTCCGCAGCAAGGGTGATCTCGATGTCCATGTGGTTCATCACCGCCACGTCCCGCATTCCGGCCTCGACCGCCACACCTTCCGGGTCAGGCTGCCCAACCTCGCCCAACACGTCGACGTGGGCCAGGGCGTGCTCCTCCAGGTCACGGCCAATGCGGCACGCTGTGTGAGGCAGAAAGAAGGCAGTCATGTCATTCAGCGGGCGCTCCAGGATCACGTGCGCCATCCTCCAGGGCGAGCGTGTGGCGCAGGCGGACGTCTTCCACGGCCGTCCAGAGAAGAAAGCCCAGCACGAACAGTCCGAAGACGGGCAGAAACCACGGCCAGACGAATTCCTCGCCATGCCACACTTGCAGCACCCACTGTCCCCACAGCATGCCTTGGATCCCTATTCCTCCCCAGAGGCCGCACCAGAGGTTCCGCCGTTCGGCACTCAGGCGGTGGGTCAGCCACCAGACGCCCGCGGTGAGCAGGAACACCAACGCGGGCGCAGCGAGTCGCCACCAGGGAAAAGGAACGGTGTCCACGTAGATCGAGGCCACCGTCAGCCCGAACACCGGCGGCATTCCCCAGGCCATCGCCGTGAGCAGTGGCCGCCCTGGCGGGTCTCGCGGTGTCTGCAACCGCGTCTCGCCCAGATACGTCCGCCCCAGTGCCCGGCGTACACGCTCCGGATCGCCCAGGTCGGCCACCGCCTCCGCTTCAGGCACTCTAGCCTCCTGCGCGGCGGCCAGATGGGCGGTGTACTCGGCCCGGACACGGTGGGCAACTTCAGGAGGAAGGCCAGCGGTGGCCGCCTCGAGCCAGCGGTCCAGTGTCATACGCGACCCTCCTCGACCTGGAGCGTCCGGCGCACCTGGGTGTCACGCCGCAGAAGGCGGAAGGTCGAGTAAGCGAGCGATGACCAGGGCAGCGAAGAGCGGGGCGTAGGTCATCGGCCACCCGGTGTAACTCCAGACCCGGGGCAGCCATTCCAGCCATCCCGCGACGTACACCATGAGCATCACCCGCCACTGCCGTCGCCGCACCGGATGGAAATCCCAGGTCAGCGCTACGCCCACCAGCAGGACCGCAGCACCCAGCCCCGATGGGAGTGCGCCGGAGCGCATGGCCTCGTTCATCAACACCGCGGGTAGACCAGCCCCGCCATCCACTCCGTGAGGTTCAGGCCTGTCCGGAGGGGGCCGCTCGTCGCCAGCTCCTCGAGCTCTTTGACCGTCAGATACACACGCCGCAGTTCGTCGTTGGTGGGTTCGGGATCGCCCAGGACGGCCAGCACGTCCCCACCGTCCGGCAGGTCGGCTTCGTAAAGGTGTGACAGCGTCTCGCGTGAGACACGGGCGGTGACTCCAGCAGGCAGGTCACGGGTGGCCTGCTCCAGCCACTGTTGCGCGTTCACCCCTGTCCTCCGAGGACGGCACCCACCGCACGCACCTGCCTGTTCCAGTCACCGCGTGCCCGGGTGAGCGCGCCCCGGCCTTTCTCGGTGAGGCGGTATTCCCGGCGCACCCGACCACCCACATCGTGCTCTTCGCTTTCGACCAGGCCTTCGGCTTCCAGGGCGTGAAGGGCCGGGTAGAGGCTGCCTTCGCGGGCGGTGAGCAGACCTTCGGAGCGCGCCTTGATGGCCTGGGCAATGGCGTAGCCGTGTTCGGGCTGGCGTTCCAGGACCGCCAGGATCAGCATCCGCAGGCGCTCACGCGTGTTCATAACACCAGCATACCTCAAAAGCAGATGTATGAATTTTCAATTGGGACACGACCTCATTCGCGGTTGACCGGCCGGACACAAGCCTCTGGACCACCCTTCACTCTCAGACTTTCGAGAGATGCGCGGACGACACGACATTCATTACGCTGGCACCCATGTCTCCTTCTGGCCCGCTGCTTGCCTGGGCGGTACTGTGCCTGCTGGCCGCCCCAGTGCTGTACGGCGTCTGCTTCGTGGACACCGCACTGGCGGGACACAGTGTCAGCGAAATGGACGCCTTTCCTTACGCCAACGCAGATCAGGTGCGCTACGACCTGCGGGGCCTGCGGTACTGGCACCAGGGGTACCCCCTCACCGGCCCCCATCTGGGGTACCCCCTGGTCCTCTCGGTCCTGGCGATGAATACGGCGCTGCTTTGGGGCGCGCGGTCGTGGGGAGCACAGGCAGGGCGAATGTGGCGGGTCAGCGTGGCCGCGCTGGTGGTCACCCTGGGAGCGGGTTGGCCCGTGTTGGCCCTGGCGCAGGAGAAGCACAACGCGCTGCTCAGGCGCAGCCCTCAGGACCGCATCTCCGTGCAGGCCAGTCCCGCGGTGCTCCACGTCAGACAGTGCCTCAAGCGCCTGAGGGATGGCCCGTGCGTGGACACCACCCTCAACTTCCCGAATCCCACCGCGTGGGGAGTGGCGGGTTTACTGCTGACCGGACTGGCCGGGTTGCCACGCCAGCGTCATGACGCCCTTCGAGGTACAAGGCAGAGTAGCGATCACGCCGGTCCGGACGTGTGACACGGCCAGTCCGCAGCATGTGCCCGCTGGAGCCCAGACCAGCTTTACGTCTGCGATGCGCCAAACAGCCTGGATCGCCTCCGCCAGAGTGCCGTTCATTCCGGCTGCGCCCCTCCGTACACTGATTGGACCGCACCTGCGGGAGAGGACAACCATGACTGCTGACCTGCTCAAGGACCTGCACACCTCACTCGATCGCCGGATGCGTCCAGAAGACCTCCTGCGCCCGATCGAGCACCTCCTCGGCGACCTGATCACCGACCCTGAACGCCGCCGCCTGTTCCAGGCCCGTACGCTCTCCAAATGGGCCAATCCATTCGGGTGGAGCAGCATGACAGAAGACTTCCACCGCCCTGAAGGCATGGCACGCCAGCTGAGCGTGGCCGGCGCCCTGTTCAGCGCCCCCCTCCCCGACCCGCACACGGTCAGCGACACGCACATCGGGCAGTACCTCGAGCAGGCGGAAGCTGAAATCGGCAAACGCGTCGGGGAGAGCGATTTCCTGCGTGACCGCCTCAACCGGGAAGCCCGCCAGCAGGCTGGCCTTGAACTGAGCAAACGTCAGTACAACAAACGCTTCCGGCTGGCCGGGAGGCTCGAACGCAAGCGGCAGAAAGTCGTGCGGGAACTGGAGAAGCGGGCGCTGACCCTCATCAGCAAGTCCCGCCTCGCTTCCGAACTGCCGTTCGAGGACTTCGCGCGCGACGCCCGGACAGCCGCCTTCATCGCGTACTACACTGCCCGCTGCCACGTCCGCAGTGAGTTCACCATCGCCGGGCAGGCCCGCGCGTACGATGAGATCGCCGACCTGCTGTTCAGACAGTGCCGCCAGTCGACGTCCACCCACTGGTGGGCGATCGCGAAGGTGTACCCGGACGCGGAAGTATTGGCTCACCTCACCGAATCCCAGCAGGGCGAACTGCTCGGCCGGTTCTACGCCGTTCTGGAACGCACCGCGGCTCTGATGCAGGAGGTGTGGGCGGTGTCGAACATCAACCGCGAAACGATGGTCGTTCGTCGTGGCAACGACAGCACCACCTGGAACCTGCTGGCCGGAGCGTGGAATAAAGCGCGCGACGGCTGGATGGCCGCCCTGTACGCCCTGGACGCGGACGAGGTTCTGGACGCCGTGTGCCCAGGAAAGGCGTTGCGGCTGATGGCGGGCGACGTCGCGTGGTGGCACCAGTCTGCTGGGGGAGATCTCGATCCGAACACCGCGGTGTGGTCCAGGTTGCCTCTGCCGTGGGAGGTGCTGCTGGGTGACACGGTGTGCACCCGCGCCAGTGTGACCGAAGCTTGCCAGGAGGCCGGCCTGGACCCGCAGAAAAGCGGGTGGGTGGCCCCGCGGGACCGTGCGAGGGTGGCGCCGTTCCGTCCGACGCCGGAACTTGTCCATGGGGTGAGTGTGGGCAGCCCGGCCCTGGCCAAGCTGCTCAGGCAGGCTGGCGTATTCAGTGGCAAACCACTGCGCCAAACGGCTCATTGACGCCGCTGAGGGGGTTCGGAAGAATGCGAGTGAAATCGTGGTAGCTCAGCGGTAGAGCGGCCGGCTCTCCATCCGGCTGGACGCAGGTTCGAGCCCTGCCTGAGGTTTCATTGTCCTGGGGTAGCTCAGTGGGAGAGCGGCCGGCTCTGGATCCGGCTGGACGCAGGTTCGAGCCCTGTCCTCAGCATCATCAAAGAAGCGCCCCGCAGGCTCGGGGCGCTACTTTCGTGCTGTCCGCAGGCGCGTGCATGTCATCAGGGGCGCCCAACCTGCGGCATGACCGTGCAAGGCCAGCACGTTCTTCGAACCACCCAAAGTTGGACGCCTGAACAGCCGCAGCCCCCTACACTCCGGCCATGTCCCTGCGCGTCCTGCTGCTCAATCCTCCGCATGGTTCGATCGGCAGCCGGGTCCCCGCCGAGCAGCTGCCCCCGCTGGGCCTCCTGAGTGTCGGCGGACCGCTGCTGGACGCGGGCTTCACGGTGGAGCTGCTCGACGCGGACCTGCACAACCTCAGTGTGGAGGAGATCCGCCACCGGGTGCTGCGCTGTGCTCCGGATGTCCTCCTCGTGGGCCACGCGGGATCCACGTCCGCCCATCCAGTCGTGGTGCAGATCCTTGAGGTTCTGCGGCCCGTGCTCCCGGGCGTGCCCTTCGTGTACGGCGGCGTCTTCCCGACCTACCACTGGCACGACATCCTGGAGCGGCACCCCGAGGTGGACATCGTGGTGCGGGGCGAGGGCGAGCGCACTGTCACCACGCTGGTGCAGGCCCTGGCCACGGGTGCGGACCTGAACGACGTGCCTGGGCTGGCTGTTCGCCGGGCCGGCCAGCCCCACGCCACCTCGGCCGCGTCCATGATTCTCGACCTTGACGAGTACCGGGTAGGATGGGAGCTGATCAATCACGCCGACTACTCCTACTGGGGCGAGCAGCGGGCCGTCGTGGTGCAGTTCTCACGCGGCTGCCCCTACCCGTGCTCGTACTGCGGCCAGCGCGGCTTCTGGACGCAGCGCCGGCACCGCGACCCCGTGCTCTTCGCCGCAGAGATCGCCCGGCTCCACCGGGACCACGGCGTCCAGATGTTCAACTTCGCGGACGAACTTCCCACCGGCAACAGAGCAGCCTGGAAGGCTTTCCTGGAAGCCCTGATCGCCGAGGACGTGCCAGTCACGCTCGTGGGTTCCACCCGGGCGGGCGATATTGTCCGGGATGCAGACCTGCTTCCCCTCTACCGCAAAGCGGGTGTGATCCGCTTTCTCCTGGGCATCGAGAGTTACGACCAGGGCACCCTGGCGAGCATCCGTAAGGGGGCGACCACCAAAGATGACCGCGAGGCGATCCGGCTGATGCGCGAACACGGCATGATCTCCATGGCCACGTATGTGGTGGGCTTCGAAGAAGAACGCGACCTGGACTACTGGCGCTCCTTTCAGCAACTGCTGCTCTACGACCCGGACCAGATTCAACTGCTGTACATCACACCACACCGCTGGACGCCCTTTTTCGACACCGTGGCCCACCGCCGCGTCATTCAGACGGACGTGACGAAGTGGGACTACAAGCACCAGGTTCTTGCCAGCCGGCATGTGCCGCCGTGGCGTGTGCTGCTGTGGTTCAAGCTGATGGAACTCGGCGTGCAGCTGCGCCTCCGCATGCTGTGGCGTAGCCTCACGCACCGGGACGCCGCCTACCGGCACGCCATGCGCTGGTATTACTCAGTGGGCCGCCGGGTCTGGATGCATGAGGTGGCCGAGTTCCTGCGGTCGTTCGGCAGGCTGCGGGAGGGCATGACGGTGCGCGAATTCTGGGGCGAGTCGCTTTCCGCGCATGAGGAAGCGCTCGCACGCGTGCCCCGCCGCAGGGAACCGCTGCTTAGAGCAGCAGATTGACTGCGCAGGCGGACGGAGGAACCCGGACCATCCCCTCCAGGAAGCCTGAACCCTGTTGGTGAAGTTCATCTGGTCAAGGGGGCCTCCCCGGGCAAAGACGTCTGACGGCCCCGGGGAACTCGGGTAACCTCGGGAAGAATGACTCCGTCCGCCTTACTGCCGCCGATTTTCAGCCGGTTTGATCAGGCGCGCACGGTCCTGCTTGCTGGCGCCGGTGGCGGCTATGACCTGTTCTGCGGCCTGCCCCTGTACTTTGCCCTGACCGGGCTGGGCAAGCAGGTGATTCTGGCAAATTTCTCTTTCACCAGCCTGGATCTCACGCAGGCCCGGCAGCTGGGCGACGCGCTTTACGAAGTCCGTCCGGATACCCGCTCCGACCTCCGGTACTTCCCGGAGGTGCACCTCGCCCGCTGGCTTGCCAATCAAAGTCACCCGCAGTCCATCTACGCCTTTCCCCGCACCGGCGTGCGTCCCCTGCGCTCAGCCTACGAGCAGCTGGTGGAGCTGTTCGAGGTAGACACGGTGCTGCTGGTGGACGGCGGGACGGACAGCCTCATGCGGGGTGATGAGGCCGGTCTCGGCACCCCGGAGGAAGACGCGGTCAGTCTCGCCGTGATGCAGGAGCTGGATGGTGTGGAGCAGAAGCTGCTGGTCTGCCTGGGCTTCGGAGTGGACACCTTCCACGGCGTGGCGCACGCCCAGTACCTGGAAGCCGTGGCGGACCTCACCCGGCAGGGCGCGTACCTGGGCGCGTGGAGCCTTACCCCGGACATGCCCGAAGTCCAGCGGTACCGCGAGGCCCTCACCTTCGTGCACGAACGGATGCCAGACTTCCCGAGCATCGTGTCCTCCTCTGTCCTGGACGCCGTCGAAGGACACTTCGGGGATCACCACACGACGACCGCCACCCGAACCTCCAAGCTGTTCATCAACCCCCTGATGGGCCTGTACTGGGCGTTTAAGGCTGAAAGGGTCGCTGCACGGAACCTCTACCTGGACCAGTTGCGTGACACCACCACGATCGGTGAAGTGACGCGCATCATTGAAGCGTTCCGCGCCAGCTGCTCCACCATCAGACCATGGACCAGCATCCCCCTGTGAAGCCCGCTATCTGACCCCTTCGTCTCCACCATTTCTTATGGAAGGACCATGCCCCCGCCGCCCGCCCATTCAATAGGAGCATGAACCGGGTCCTGCCTCCCCTGCTGGCCACGCTGCTGTCCACCGTCAGCGCTGCGGCGCCGCCACCGGTCCAGACCCTGCTGCCCAGCGGCCGGGTCACGGTCGACCTGCTGACGCCCACGTACCCACCCGACATCCTCGACATTGGCCGGCGTATGCAGGACGCCGCCCGGACGCACCGTGACTGGTTCCTTGAGCAGGTCCGGAACGCGGCCCCCGGTGAGCCCCTCCCGTACGACCCGCGCTTCGGGGTGACCCGTGAGGAGTACCAGCGCTTCCTGGACGTGAAACCCGCATATACCGCTTTTGGCCGCGCCACCCTGACGATCACCCGCCGAACCGACGGCACGCTGCTGTTCCAGGGAGGGCGGGGTCTGGAAGGCCTTAGCGGACTGGTGCTCGACCCGCGCCAGAACCGGGTCCGCACCCCCTACGGCTGGACCAGGCCCGGCGAGACGTTCGAGGTGACGTCCAACGACCCTCTCGGCCCCCGGGCCGGGCACGGCTGGCTGTTCGAAGACGGCAACCTGAACCAGGCGACCGTCCGGGTGGCGAACCTGTCCATCATGCGCCTCGAAAAGACCGGGCAGGTGCTGGTGGATTTCCGGATTGGACGCACTGTGAACGGGCAATCGGTCGAGCGCTTCGACGCGTTCTTTGCGCTCCCACTCGCTGTCCGGCGGCCGTAAGGGACTGGGCTGCGGCCATGCGGCGGCCCCTCAGACCGTAAAGCGGAACCGTGAGGCGATCCTCTCCTCCCAAGCCCATTACAGCCTCGGGTCCAGGGGTTCGCTCTCCAGGGCACTCACCCCGAACACGCACTCGTGGATCCGCCGCAACGGTTCGCGCCGCACGAAGCGCTCAAGGGCCTCGACGCCCAGCGCGAACTCCCGCAGGGCCCGCGACCGCTTGCCGTTCAAACCCCGGGCCCGCAGGCGCTCCAGGTTCCCGGCCTGGGTGTACTCCGGCCCGTAGATGATCCGCAGGTACTCGCGCCCCCGCACTTTCACCGCCGGCTGCACCAGCCCCTTTTTGCCGCGCGCCACGAACCCGAGCGGTTTGACGACCATACCCTCCCCGCCCCCCGCGGTGAGGTCCAGCCACCACTGCTCGGCCACCGCGACGCCCTCCGGGTCGTTCAGATCCACCTCCCGGTGACCCGTCGCGATGAACACCGGGTCCACCTCCGCGAGGCGCGCCAGGGCCTGAAAGTGCCACACGTGGTCCCGGTCCACATGCACGCCGCCCTCACTCGCCAGCAGGTGGAACGGCGCCACCTGGATGTCTGCCAGGGACGTCACCCGGCGGACGTACTGCCGGTACGCCGACACATAGGCCGTGGTCAACGTCTCACGCTCCCGGGTGCGGTTCAGCAGATCCGCGAGAGGCAGGCCGCGGGCCACGGCGGCCTCCAGCGCCTGCACTTCCGCCGGGAAGGTCGCGGCCGCCGCACTGCCTACCGCCGCGTACTGCCGGCGGATCAGCTCACCCGCTTTCAGTGACCAGGGCAGGATCTCCGCGTCCAGCACCACCCAGTCCGAATGCAGCTCCTCCCACAGGCCGCTGGCGTCCAGGGCTGCACGGGCGCGATCAATGACCTCCGCTTCCAGGGCCGCATCCTCGAAGAACGCCCGGCCCGACCGGGTGTATACGACGCCTGAGCGGCCGTCCTGCACGCCGAATCTGGCCCGCGCCGCTGCCGCGTCCCGCGCGACGACCAGGACGGCGCGCGATCCCATGTGCTTCTCCTGACAGACCACCCGCTCGACCCCGGCCCGGCGGTAGTGATCGAAGGCCTCGGCCGGGTACTCCAGGAACCCTTCGCGCCCACTCGTCTCGCTCGGGCTCATGGTGGGCGGCAGGTACACCAGCCAGCGCGGATCCACCGCGAAGCGGCTGAGGGTTTCCAGTGCAGCGGCGGCCTCGTCCTCGTGCACCGTGACGCGTCCGCGCAGGCGCGTCTCGATGCTGCGCTTGCCGGTGACGTCCTCCAGGTTCAGCAGCTCGTCGTGCGCCTGCTGGGCTGAAGGTGCATCCCCTTCCGGCAGTAGCAGGCGGACCGGCTGAGCATACACCTGCCGCGCCGGCACACTGACCAGCTCCAGTTCCGGATAGCGCAGCGCACTCAGGCTCCCCCCGAACACACAGCCGGTGTCGATGTCGATGGTGCGGTTGAGCCACTCGGCCACCGGAACGGGCGTGTGACCGTACACCACCCGCGCCTCCCCGCGGTACTCTGCCGCCCAGTCCCAGCGGACCGGCAGCCCGAACTCGTCCGTCTCGCCGGTCGTCTCCCCGTACAGCGCGAACTCCCGCACCCGGCCCGACGCGCGGCCCTGGTACACCGCCTTCATGCCCGCGTGCGCGACGACCACCCGGCCGCCATCCAGGACGTAATGGCTGATCAGGCCCTCGATGAACGACGCGACCTCCCTGCGGAACTCGAGCGGTTCGGCGGCCAGCTGCTCCAGGGACTGTTCCAGGCCGTGCGACACGGTCACCTTACGCCCCTGCAACGCCCGCATCAGCTTGATGTCGTGGTTCCCCGGCACACATAGCGCCGTCCCCGCGGCGACCATGCCCATTACCAGGCGCAGCACGCCCGGCGTGTCCGGCCCCCGGTCCACCAGGTCCCCCACGAACACCGCCTTGCGCCCCTTGGGAGGCGTCACCGACAGGTTATCCGCGGTCTCGTACCCCAGCTTCCCGAGCAGGTCGCGCAGTTCCTCCAGGCAGCCGTGCACGTCCCCGATGAAATCGAACGGGCCGGTCTCGTGCCGCAGGTTGTTGTACAGCCGCTCCCGCACCACCCGGGCCGGGCCGACATCGGCTTCGGTGCTGAGCACCGACACCTGCCGGAACCCTTCCCCCTGCAATTTGCGCAGAGACCGGCGCAGGTGGCCTACCTGCTGCCCGATCACGTGCGCGCCGAACGGCCGGTCCGTGCGGGCCCGGTGCCGTTCGAGTAGCGTGTCCTCCGGCAGGTCCAGAACGATGGCCACCGGCAGGACGTCAAACTCCTTGGCCAGACTGACGATGCGCTTGCGGGCGTCGGCCTGCACGTTCGTCGCGTCGATGACCGTGAGCAGGCCGCGCGCCAGTCGTTTGCGCGCCACGAAATACAGGCTGTCGAAGGCGTCCCGGGTGGCGTCCTGGGCGTTCTCGTCGTTCGCGACCATCAGGCGGAACGCGTCGCTGGACAGCACCTCACCCGGGGCGAACAGCTGCCGGGACAGGGTGGTCTTGCCGGACCCGGACGCGCCGATCAGGGCCACCAGGCACAATTCAGGAAGGTGAATGGTCGTCATCTGCTCTCCAGTAAGGCCGCCGCCTCGAGAAACTGTTCCGCCTCCGGAGCGTCCGGATCCTGTTCGAATTCCTTCAGCAGCGCCTGGAGCGGTATTCCACTGTGGAGCCAGTGGTTCAGCACCGGCACCGCCTCCCGGCTGGCCCAGGTATTCCAGTGCTTGCCCAACGCGAGTTGCATGGAATGGTCCGTAATGAAGCGGGCCAGGCGTGACCTCCCGGTGCGCCCCGATTCCAGCCAACTGTGGAGGTAGTGAGGAAATTCTTCGAGCGTGTCCACCAGGCTCAGCGTGGCCAGAACCTCGTCAAGGTCCTCCGTTTCGACGTTCTCAGTGGTGGTGTCCGACCACCATGCGCGCAGGTACGCTCGAACCGCGTTCTGTTCCTGGAGGCTCCACCGCGCGTGCCAGGGCACCATGCGAAGCCGCCGCACGACCCAGGGCCGGTCGGGCCACTCCAGCTCACCCGTCGCGGCGAGTTCCAGGAGGCTGGGGAGAAAGTACCGGAAGTCCGCTTCTGCCCCCACCGTATCGGGAGCGTTCGACGCATAGGACCGGAGTTCCTCCGCGCTCAGCTGCTCGCGAGGTTTCAGAACCAGGGTAACGAGTTCTTCCTCACTGATGCAGCAGTTCGTGCACCCCTCAACCACCACTGGACGCGGCTCATGAGCGAACACCGCATAGAGCCCTTCGATAGGTCCTTTCAGTGTGCTCATGACAGGTCCTTCAATCTCAGGGTCACCAGCAGGTCGCTCAGCGCATGCTTCGTTTCAGGCGTCACTTCATCCGGCAGGTGCGTGGTGTCACGCGCGTCTTCGAGTTGCGCGGTCAGCCGCCAGACCTCCCGCTCGTAGAAGGCCACGTCCCCAGTGAACGGTTCCTTCTCCGCGCCGCCGCGCTTCCGTGCGATCAGCTCGTCGAGGTACGGCAGGCGGGCCTCTTCATTCAGCACGCTCAGGTTCGCCTGGGTCTCCCCGGTCCGCATCAGATACAGGCCGGTCAGCACGGTGCGGAAGGTGTACAGCAGCGGCTTGAGACGCTGGGGACTCTCTTTGGCGAACAGCCGCCACTGGTTGGCGCTGAATCCCAGGTAATGGTGGGCATGGTGCCGGGTGACGCAGCCAGCCGCGAGGTGCCGGAGTTCGGCATGCTCCGGGCTGGTGTGCACCACCAGCGGGGAGTGCAGCTGCTCGAGCACATACCCGTTGCGTTTAAGCATCAGTCGGAAGAACTTGTCCGCGTCGTGCGTCACGAGGTCGAGTTCGATGTCGGTGCCGTACGGCGCCATCTGCATGTGGTCCAGGGTGGGGTCGTTCATGACCTGCACGGTGTCCTGTCCGCCCATCAGGCCCAGGACCTCCCGTGCGGGCAGGATGTGCACGCCACGCAGGTCCCAGTCACTGTCTGGGCTGGGAAACCCGTACAGGTGCGCCCCACTGATGGTGGCGAACAGCAGCGGGTAGGGGTGGTCCTGGACCGCTTCAAGCAGGGCTGGGGGAAATGTCATGCCTGCACCTCCAGCATGCTGCGTCGCGCGCGAATCAGGAAGGCGTTCACGCGCTCGTAGTCGGGTCTCTCCGGCAGGCGGCTGCGGGTGAGCGCGGTGTCGAACCGGGCGTGGAGATCCAGCCGCCAGGCGTCGATCTCAGCCCACGGCACCTCACCCCGCCTGATCGCCAGGAGGTGGGGCTTGTGCTCCCCGACGTGCACCATCACCTCACCCTGCTCCAGCACGGAGATGCCTGACAGCAGCAGGCGGATCAGGTGCATGACATGCTTCCAGCGCACCTCCCCGTGGTTGCGCAGGTCGGCCTGCATCCGCTTGAACTGGGAGAGCACGTACCCGTTGTACGTCTGGTACACCAGCGTGGACAGGAACGCCTCTCGCATGCCCAGCAGGTCTTCAGCGACGGGCGTGGCGGTCTCCACCAGGGGCGTGTAGAGGCATTCAAGGACGTTCGGGTTGGCTTTCAGGGCCAGGCTGACGAACTTCTGCACTTCCCAGTAGGTTTCCTGGGTGGCGTCGTTCTCCAGCTGTTCCGGGAGGTCCCACAGGCTCCAGTGCCGGTCGGCGGGCGGCAGGTAGAAGCCGCGCCGGTCCGTGTCGCTGGTCTCGGTGTCCAGGCCGAACGCGCGGGAGCCGACGATGCAGCGGTACTGCACCCACTGCGTCCAGTCGGGCGGTTCGGGCGGCTCGGGGTTCCGGTGATGCCGCGCGATCTCCAGATCCCGGCGCAGGAAGGCTGACCGGGACCCGTCGGGGAACGCGACGTGGTACGCATGCTTCAGGTCACCCAGCACGCTGACGATGCGGCCGACCGCGCCGGCGGGGCGGCTCACCTCGCCGTTCGGGGAGTGCAGGGCCACGCGGGTGACCACCTGGGTGCCGAGGGCCAGGTGACGCAGGTCGCTGTTCATGAGGCCTCCCGCCGGAAGACGGCCATCTGGGTGGGCGGGCCGAGGCGCTCGTCGGCCTCCCCGACATCAGTGAACGTGACGGCGTACCCGAATTCGCTGGCGACCCGGCGGGCCCATTCCTGGAACTGGGCGCGGGTCCATTCGAAACGGTGGTCCTCGTGCCGGGTGTCCCCCGCCGGCAGGCTGGCCCAGCGGGCGTTGAACTCCTCGTTCGGCGTGGTGACCACGACGGAGCCCGGGCGCGCGTCCCCGAACACCACGCGCTCCAGCGTCCACAGCCGGGTCTCGTCCAGGTGCTCGATGACCTCGACCAGGGCAGCAGCGTCGTACCCGCGCAGGCGGGTGTCACGGTAGGTGAGGGAACCCTGCGTGAGGGTCAGGCGGTCCCGGTACGACCCCGGCAGGTCGTCCAGCCGCAGGTTCTCCCGCGCCCGGACGAGCACCCGGGGGCTCACGTCCAGGCCGAGAAGGCGGGTGAACTGCCGTTCCGGCAGGAGCCGGGCGAGGAGGTTGCCTTCCCCGCAGCCGAGGTCCAGCACGCTGGACGCACCGCTGGACAGCAGGGCACCCTTCACGGCTTCAAGACGTTGATCGTTCAGGTTCAACGTGACCGGGCGGGGCGGCTCCAGGGCATCCTCGTCACTGAAGTGCGCCTGGGCGGCGCGTTGCAGGGCGCGGCGATGCTTCAGGTATCGCCGGGTGATCAGCTCACGTTCCGGGTGCCCGTCGAGCCAGCCTTCCCCGTGGCGCAGCAGCTTGTCGATCTCCGCTTCGTCCACGTAGTAGTGCTTGGTGTCGTCCAGGACGGGGATGAGGACGTAGAGGTGAGCGAGGAGGTCTTTGAGGCGCACGGTGGCCGAGAGCGTCAGGTCCAGGTACGGGCTCTCGCCCCATTCCGGGAACTGCGGATCCAGGGGGTGTGGGTGGGAGGTGACCGTGTAGCCGAGATGTCCGAACAGCCGCCTGGCCAGGTCGGAGTCGCTCCTGGACGGGAGCGCGGGCAGGTGAACCTCGAACGGGAGCTCCTGCGCCGCGAGCTCCGGGCGTTCCTTGCTGCGTCCGGTCATGGCCGTGCCGAAGGCTTCGCGCAGGGCGCTGCTCAGGAAGCTGGACGCCGCGTACGGCCGGTCGTTGACGTACGGCTCCAGCGGCATGCTGCCCGCACCCTGCCGGCCCCGCGAGAGTGCCACCGGGTCCACCTCGACCAGCAGGGCGACGGTGCAGCGCTCGGGGGTCGCCTCGGGGTAGAACACGTGCCCTTGTCCGACGGGAAGGTCGAAGGTGAAGGGGCGGGCCGGGTTCTTGTGCAGCAGGTACCCAAGGTCGGTGGCGGGCGGGTGGATGGTGGAGATGGTGAGCAGCATAGGCGTCCTTTCGTGCGCTTCAGGCTACCGGCAAAAGGAGCGCGCTCCATCGGCAGTCTGGCGTAACGAGAACGCTGCTGCGGCCAGGAGCCGGTGATCTACCCCCTCGTCACACCGTGGGTCACCAGAGTCCAGACGAGAATGTGTTTCGCTCGGTTCCCCATCAACCTAGAGCTGGACATCTCCTGTAACCGGGCCGCTTTTCACGTCGCCGGACACCGTTGACCGTTTGAGTTCGGCATCTGGAGGCCCCGGTTCGATTCCTTCACGCGTGCGTCTGAAGGTGCGCAGCCCAAATCCCGTATCGGGTCACCGGTAGACGCTCCGTATGTCAGCAGCGTCCGTGGACATGACCTGCGGTGCTGGGCTCCGCTGTGCAGGCTGCCCAGTCACGTTCACGTGCACCCCTGGTGGAGCCGCAGCAATAAGGGCCGCGCCATCGGTCAGGCGAGGGAGCTTCAGACTTCGCATCCTGCCTGAGGTCTGGAACAAGTCGAGTAGGGCGCGGCCCAGGGCTGGCCCCCCCTGGTTCGGTGATGCACCCAAGGTCCGCGCACTGGGCGCGTCTCCCAGGTCCAGCAACTGGGCCACCAAAGCGGAGCACCGACAGGCGTACGAGCGACACCTCATGGTCCACGACAACGCCAGGGAGAGCACCATGGTGGATCACCGTCCGCTGACTCATACTGAACAGGCACGTCGGGGCCTTGAGTGCTCGCCTCTGGCCCCCATACTGGACTTCCCGGCTGTCTCTCGGCGTGAGGACGGCAGACCGTGCACGTGGACGTTCTCATATCAGCGAACTTCCCTGTGCTGTTCGAGGTGAAGATGCGGAACAGCAAGTCGACACTGTCACACACCGGCCCGCTGCGACTCATTCAGATTGGCCTGGGTGGGTGGGGCCGTGACTGGATGAAGATCGTGCGCGCCGAAACGCAGGTGGAAGCCGCTGCGTTCGTTGACGCCAGCCCGGACGCCCTGAAGCTGGCGTGCGAACGAGGCGCACCAGATGATCGCTGCTTTACCAGCCTGACCGAGGCGCTCCGCGCGACGGAGGCAGACGCCGCCCTGGTGACCACCAACGCACACGGCCACGCGCCCGTCGCCCTCGCCGCAATTGAGGCGGGCCTACCAGTCCTCGTTGAGAAGCCTTTCACGCCCACCATTGCCGAGGCGCGCGCAGTGGTGAACGCCGCTCACGCGCGCGGCGTGCCGCTGATGGTCAGCCAGAATTACCGCCACCACCCCGCCTCGCACCTCGCAGCGCAACTGGTGCGCGAAGGGCGCCTGGGCGAAGTGGG
Organism: Deinococcus malanensis; assembly: GCF_014647655.1. Taxonomy (NCBI): domain Bacteria; kingdom Thermotogati; phylum Deinococcota; class Deinococci; order Deinococcales; family Deinococcaceae; genus Deinococcus; species Deinococcus malanensis. Next base: position 53,565 of record NZ_BMPP01000014.1, on the reverse strand, counting down.
GTACGTCGAGGTGGACTTCCGCCGTGACCACGCCCGCGCGGTCCCCGCTCCCGCCGCGCACCACCGCCTGCCACACCCGCTGCTGCTCGACATGGCCATCCACCACTTCGACCTGATGCGCTTCGTGCTGGGCCGCGAGCCGCTCAGCATCGACTGTCACGCCTTCAATCCCCCCTGGAGTCCCTTTGTGGACCCCGCGAGCGCCACGGCCACCATCACCTTCGAAGGCGGGGTGGTCGTGAGTTACCGCGGCAGTTGGGCGAGTTCCGGGCCGGTCACGCCATGGGCCGGCGAGTGGCGCCTGGACACCGCACGGGGCGAGGTCCGCTGGACGAGCCGCGATGACCCGTCCCCAGACCGTGTGGACGTTCGCCAGCTCGGGCAGCCCGCACGTTCACTGCCGCTGCCCGAGACTCCGAATCTTGACCGGGCCGGGGTGCTCGCGACATTCGTGCAGGCGATCCACACGGGAGCAGAACCCGAAAGTTCCGGGCGCGACAACCTCGGCAGTCTCGCGCTCGCCCTTGCCGCCGTGCGCTCGGCTGAGGAGGGTCGCACCGTGCTGCTTGCGGAGATCATCGGCGCCTGAATCACGGGCTCTGGCCGGATCATTGCTGTTCAGACTGGCGGGGGGATGGCACCGCCGGGGCCACTCAAGTGGACGGGGCGCTCCTGTGGGGTGACGGCGTAATACGCCGCCGAGGCATGCAGAACTTCCTGCCACTCGTGCCGCTCCCGCCAGAGGGCTTCCTCCAGCTCCGCACGGGAGACCGGCCGCCCGTCCGGGTGCCGGCGATGCAAGGTCAGCTGGCTCGTCGACCAATGATGAGCCTGCGCTGCGTGGTAGGCCGCGTATAACCTCTCGAGATGGTCTTCCATAGCGGATGTGGTCATGTGTCCTCCGGCATTTCAGCTCAGCGCCAGTCCGGCCAGGTCGCTGGGGTCTGCCATCGTCTGAAACCGGCCGCTGAGGTAGAGCGCGTTTATGGCCCTCAGACCAAACCGGCGGCGCAGTTCACCAATGGAGAGCCGACCAAGGCGGTCTCCAGCGCGGAGGTGCAGCATGTCGAGGGTTCCAGGGATCCAGGTGCAGTTCACTTCAATCATTCGGACTCCAGAACGGTAGGACTCAGGCCACAAGGTCTGATCGGACAGAGAACCTCTGGAACTGGGACTGCCTGGGGATGTTAAGGAAAGCTTCACAAAGTGTACAAGACACAGCCAGACGACTGGAAAAGCAGCTGCCTGAAATCTGTTGTTCATTCGCTACGTCGTCACCCTTTCGCCAAGTGCAGGGCACTTTAGCTTCAAGGGGTTCCTCCGGCCAGTGGACAACCTGCCCGCCGTCAATGTGAAGAAGGCGGGAAGCAGCATCCCCCTAAAATTCAGCCTGAACGGCAACCAGGGGATGGGGATTCTGGCCGCCGACTCTCCCAGTGTCACTCAGGTGTCCTGCGAGACCGGAGCGCCCACAGCTGTCTTCCACACGTAGGTGTAGGTGTCTCACCCGAACACCCGATGTGGCCTGATTCGGCGCCATGTTCAGGCCGTTCTTGTATATATCGCCGCATCACACCAATGAATAATATTCCGTGGAATCCACACCGGAAAGCACAGTAGTCTGGAAGGAGTACCACCCTGCTCCACTCCGGCTCACACGGTCGATTCCTCTTACCACCATGCGCAGGAACAGCCCATGCCGAAACGCTTCACCCCCGTCCCCAAATACCGCCAGCTCTACCCGGAGACCCTCGCCACCGCCGATGAACTCAAAGCCCTTGGGCTCAAACCCGGTGCGTCTACCCCCGTCGCCCTCCTGGAGTACACCCGCCCCCCGGACACCAATGGGGTCTGCGCCCTTTACGCGCGGGATCAAGCGGTACCCATCACAGCGTTGGATACCACGCCGTAAACCCACAGTCTGTACCGTACCGTGAGGAGTTGATGTCCGCACTGCATGTCACGGCGTTCAGGTGTTATCCGGGCTGGGGAGGGTAGCTGTTAATTGAGCTGCGTTTCCTCGCGCCGCGCCCCCTCCCCTCCTGCTGCCCGGCCCCCCGTGGACCGGGTTGGAGAGAAAGAGGGAGTGCTTTTGGTACGCTTCAAAAGCAACCATCACGACTTTCCGGAGGTCGAAATGAATGCCCTGTTGCGCCTCGTCCCGGGACTTCACCAACTGTCCCTCGGCATCGTCAACGTCTTTCTCCTTGAACACGACAGCTCACTCGTGCTGATCGACACGGGCGTCGCCGGAAGCGAAGACGTCATTCTGAACGCCGTGCGGACTTTGGGCCACACCCCGACCGACGTGCACCACATCATCGTGACGCACTTTCATCCGGATCACTCCGGCAGTCTCGCGGCCCTCAAGGTGGTTACTGGGGCGAGAGTGTACATGCACCCCCTTGACGCGGTGCTGGTGCAGGAAGGCCGCTGGCGGGAGCGGCCCATGACGGCGGCGCCTGGCCTGGAGGCGATCTTTGAACGGGTGGTGGCCGCCCCACAATCGTTTCCGCACACCGCCCAGGTGGACGAACATCTGACGCCAGGCGAAACGCTTCCCTTTGCAGGCGGCCTGACGGTTGTGGCGGCGCCTGGGCATTCGGCCGGTCAGGTGGCGTTGTGGTGGCCAAAGCATGGTGGCGTGCTGTTCGCGGCGGATGCGATGGGGAACACGCAGGGACTGCACGATCCGATCCTGTTCGAGGACCTGGAACTCGGGCGTGCGACCCAGCGGGCCCTGGCGGCGCTGGAGTTCGAGGTGGCGACGTTCGGTCATGGGGACGCCATACGCCAGGGGGCAGCCCAGCTGATCAGGCAGCACTGGGGTTGACGCCCGTCTTGAACCCACGGCCGCGTCTGGTCAGGACCGGCAGTGACCCGGTGTGCACTTCTGAAGGAAAGCTGTAAGCGTCCGGCCCGTACAGTGCGGCAACTCTCTCCATGGAAGGTCACCCATGAAACGAAACCTGACGGTCCTGCCGCTCTTCCTATGCACCGCCCTCGCGCAGCAGGGCCCCGCGAGCACCTCCAGCCTGACCCGCGTTCCCCTGACCAAAGGCGCGGTCCGGGTGACCGATGCCGCTGCCACACGGCAATTCGGCCAGCTTCTGAATGGCCTGGCCACAGAGCAGGGCAGCGGGTGTCAGGTGAGCGAGTACCTGGTCTGGGACGATCCGGAGTTGGCCGAACAGATAGGTGGGGACCTTGCCGGACAGTTCAAGGCACGGGGCATGACGTTCAAGGAACTTGGGGAGGAGGAAAACGAGGAAAGTTACGCCCTGTCGTTCCTGCTGACCGAGAAAGCCAACCGGTATGTCGGCATGCTGTACGGGGACGCCGAAAGCGTGGTGCTCGGCTGGTGCCAGCTCAAGGCGGCGCAGGCGAAGGTGGCACAGGCGAAGACAGCGCCCGCCCCGATCCGGCCGGCCGCACCTGCACCAGTCAGACCTGCTCCAGACGGGCCTGCCCCGGCCAGGGCCGCGCCGACTCCCGCCGCCCAGCGCACCACCGGCACGGCCCTGGCTGGGGACTACGTGTGCCTGAGCGGCGGCGCACCGGAGCTGTCGGTGGCTGGCCCGGTATCGCAGGCTCCGGTCGATCCGGCCAAAGCACAGATGCGCAGTTACGCCAATGCCTCCAAATACCGCCTGTACGCAAACGGCACCTGGGGTGACCTGACCTTCGGCGAGAGGTACGTCAACCAGAAGGGGTACAAGGGCACCTACAAAATCCTCGCGAACGGCGACGTGGACCTGATCAGTGACCCGGGGTCGCGTCTGTACCTCTTCCGGACCATTCCTACCACCGACCGCCGCCTGGCGCTGGTCGAGGTGCACCAGCCTGCCGACCGGTACAAAGCGCAGTTCTGTACCCGCGTGGATTGAAACCCGAAATCAGTCCTGCCAAACCTGAAGATTCCACGTAGGAATTCAACCAGGAGGCATTCTGGCTGGTCTAAGAGCTGGCCGTGCGCAGCGGGGCACCCGCGTAAAAGCCGACCGCCTGGTCCACACTGAAGCAGTTCATGCCGTTCACTCGCGGGTCTTTGCGGGCGTCCGGGATCACCAGCACGCGGTCCTGCTGAATCGCGATCGCGCAGATGGACTCACTTTTGAGCGTTTCGGTGACGGTCAGGCCCAGGCGCGCTTTGAACCACTGACGGTCCTGGTCCACGAAGGTCACAGCGGCCATTGGCATGTCCAGGTACCGGGCGGCAAGCGCGACAATGCGGTCGAACTGCGGCGCAGGAAGGGTATCGAGAATGCCGAAGCGGTGTAGTTCAGCGGGGCGGGCGTCTTCGTGGGCAGGGGGGGACAGGCCAGCCCGGCGGTTTTCCTCGGCTTGCAGAGGTCGGAGCTTCAGGCGCGGCGTCGTTCCCAGCTTGGGCATTCTCAAGGGTTCACTCCAGCGGTTCTCCTCTACGGTACTTGTCCCGTGGTCCGCGTGCTAAGGGGCCTATCAGTCACATCAGTTCGAACGCGCTGGAAATGGTGGACCTCGGGACGTCAGGCGATCAGGGCGGGCGGGGTCCGGCGGGGTTGGCTGCGGCTGAGGAACCATATGGTGGCGCCGCTGACGACCAGGTGCATCAGGGCCAGGGCGATCTTCTCAGCGGTCCCGCTCTGCCCGAGGGGGCCAGCGATGGACAGCAGGGTAACGGTGAAGATGGCCGGCCAGGCGTGGCGGGTGAAGCGGCGCAGGACCAGCAGGCCAAGCAGGGCGGAGAAGGGGGAAAGGAGGCTTGCGATCAGCACGGGGAGGAGGGTGAGGGTCATGGGGGGCCATCAGCGCCCTGGGTGACGGTGAGGGGGCCACTGGTTAGGATGGCGATGGTGTGGATGGTGGCGTTGGCGGTGGCACTGAGGGCAGCGGTGAAGGTGGCAGGCCTCAAGGATGCCGCGAAGATAAGGTTGCCCGGTGGCGTGAACACCCTGTGTATTGCGTACCTGTTCGTACACGCCCACCATACGAGCAGCGAAAGAACGAGCGCGAGGGTGAAGGGGATGGGCGCCCCTCAGTGGCCTGAGGGGCGCTCGGCGTCCGCTCCTGGTGGCGGTGCAGCTTCAGCGTCCACGCTCGGGGCCTGCACCGCGTGCCACCCGGCGCTCAATGCGCCGCGCTACACATCGCTCAGGCCAGCGAACCCTTCTGCGGCTCCGGGCGGGAAGCTGGTGGGTAGTGTGGTGGTATGGCCAAGGTGAGCTGGAATGCGGTTCTTTTGAGCGCAGTTGGTGCGACATTCAGTGGTGCAGCGGCGCAGGACGCGACCTGTGACAACTACCGGCTTCAGGATTTCAGCGTCCTGCGAGTCGCGGTGGTGACTGTGGACCGCGCGCTGTTCCGGGATGCCCAGGGAACTGCCCGGGGACCCTATGTGGTTCGTGGTGACCGGGTCGTCCAGGGGCGTGCCGTCAACGGGCGCCGGTGCAGTTATTTCTTCGGCGCCTCGCGGAAGGTCAGTGGGTTCCTGAATGACGCGCAGGCGACGGCTGTGCCGGCTATTCCTCCTGCTCGTGGGGCCTGGATCCGCGATGAGGACGCTGGCCTGGTCATCGGCAATGGGCTGAAGTTGACAGGCGACGCGGTTTGGCACACACCCAGCGGCAGCGTCAATGTCGGCTCCCTCGAGGGAACGCTGATTCGGCGTGGCCCAGCCTGGGTGTACGCCAGCGTCTCTCCCGGCGACTCCTGCCGCCTGACCGTGCTGAACCTCGGCGCCGCGCTTCTCGTTGACGACAACGGTGGGTGCGGCGGGATGAATGTGACCTTCCAAGGCCTTTACCGCCGCGCTTTCTGAAGTGGCCGGAGTGGCGCCAGGACGTGGGTGCCAGGCATCGCAGGTCAAGGAGGAACCAGCGCATCAGCTTTTGTAAGAGACGGGGGTGCGGCTCAGCCAGACAGGATCCGCGCATTGCTTGAGCCCAGGCTTGCCAGACGAGACCGGCACAGCAGGCGGTTTCAGAACTGGCAGCGAGGGGAAGGATCACAGGGGGAGGGGAGGTCGTCCACAGGCTGAGCAGCCTACGGGCGAGGAGAGCTGGGCCGGCGGCCTGGACTGTGCTGGTTCGCGCCAGCAACCCGAGCGAGAAACCATTTATGAGAGCGGACGGCTCTCATGCAATTTTCTCTGCCGGTTTCCGAAATCGCGCCTACGCTGAAGGGGTGATCAACCCGCCCCCAACTCCTCCCATCAGCACCCTTGCCGACGTCTTTGACCGCGCCGACGTGGTGATTCCCCTTCCTCAAGGACATGTCCGGGCCGTGGTCCTGCCCACCGAGCTCCTCGCGGTTCATGATCCCGCGGTGCTGCTGGGACTCCCCGAGGTCCTGTCCGCCAGAGCGACGCTCTTGGACCGGCCACGCCTCTATGGGCGCCTGCGGCCCGAGCCTTGTTACGACGAGGGACTGGCGGTCAAAGTGATGGCGCACATGCTCGCGTATCTGGTCCGGCAGCCCTCCTGGTCAGGGCAGGTCGGGCAGCTCCGGGGACGGCTCACGCACTTTCAGATGCCCTCCGAATGGTGCTTCGAGCAGGTCATCGGACTCGAGGTAGATACTACCGCCGGACCGGTGCCTCTGGAATTGTGGACGGATCCGAGCTGGCCAGGAATGCTCGTGCTGCAGCCTGACGGAGCGAACCTGATGTGCGTGGGGGGGAGTCTGCCTGACGATGAGGCCGCGGGCTGCGCTGCGTTGAGCGCACTGCTGCTGGGTGACCGGGCGGAATTCGACCGCTGCGTCACGCGCGGGGAGGTGCTGCCTGCTGCCCTGGCGCCCTGAATATCAATACGACCACTGGGTTCCCTGATCTGAGCCACATTCAATCCCGGCCTGCGGGTGGCCTGGGGTTTCAGGAGGTGCACTGCACGCCCACTGACTACATCGCGTGCCGCGTCGTCCGCATGAGGACCTGATCCTCGCCTTCAACCTCAAGAGCTGTGGAGGGAGCCGCCATCCTGCGAGTGCCCCCTCCACGTCCTCTTCAGCGCAGCGAATCTCCAAAATGATGGCTGCGAATATCCAGATTGATCGCCACGTTGGTGGGATTGAACGTCCCGTCGTTCATGCCCAGCTTCAGGGTGTACGCGTCGGCGTACTGCACTTCCACCGTCTTCCGTGCCAGGGTCTTCACGCTGGAGGCCACCTTGTGCGGCGTCACCACGACTTCATGCATCCCGGCCGGCATGGTCTTGGGAAACATCATGTGATTATCCGGCGGGATATTGGTGAACATCAGCACACCGTTGACCCACACGTCCACTGGGCCGCTGGCGCCGGAATCGTTGTGGAAGTACACCCACGACGCCGAAGCAGGAGCAGACAGTGCCGCGACGAACAGGCTGGCAATCATGGTGGCTTTCATGGACTTACGGTTCTGCATAGCAATCGTCCTTTTGGGAACTGGAGAGCGGCGGGAACTGAGTGAAGATGCTGGAGGAGTTGGGCGTCATCTGGGGCAGGGCACCTCCACTGCGGAGCGTGAGTACTGACTTCCAGGCGGGAACCGCCGCGTCAATGGCGGGTGGCAGGGACCGCCGGCCGGCGGAACAGCTGACGCATCTGGCGTACGGCTGTGCTCCACCACGCCCGTGTTCCCGCGTCCTGTCCCTCCACCGCCTGACGGTGCGCCGCATGTACCACAGCTTCCTGGTGGTAGCGGTGCAGTTTGTCCAGGCCGCCATTCAGAGTCGGATCGAATTCAATGCGCATAAGACACTCCTTGTGCAGGAAAGGCGGCAGGTGGAGGGCGGCATCGTGCCAGTCAGGGAATGCCGGTCTGGCTCGATGCCTCACGTTAAGACTTGTTCAGGCTTCTCAGCATCACCAGAACTCGGGGGGTAGCTGATAATCCACCCTGGTAAAACTGGGGGGCACGGCCAGGCCTTCACCGCAGCTCAACGCGTGGCCACCAGGAAAGGTGCTGGTTCACAGGGACGGACCGGACACAGGGGCGAGCATCAGCCCCAGAAGTGCCATTGACCGCCGCGTCCCTCCAGTGAGGTGCCGCGCTCCACCATGACCAGGGGCAGGAGTCAGGCGTTTCCAGAGCGTCTCGTGATGCCATACGAACCTCTGTTCACCACGGCTCGGCCCATGACTGCCGTGAGCACGAGTTGGCCAGGCTGCACCCCTACGCTCCTCACCACGCTTCATCCACCAGCAGATGGACATAGGGAGAGGAGCCAGGAGGTCCTGCCTGCGACTCTCCTGGCCGTGAACAGGCCGTTTCAGGACTCTCCATCCTCCTCAAGAGGCTGACGACCCACTCAGCCCATGCTCCAGGGCCCAGCGGGCAAGTTCCACCCGGTTGTGCACCCCGAGCTTGCCCAACATGCTCGAGACGTGTTTACTCACCGTAGCTGCACTGATGTCCAGGTGCTGCGCGATTCGTTTGTCTGGGATGCCCCGCACGAGCAGTCTGAGGACGTCCAGCTCCCGTCCGGTCAACGGGTGGAGGGGCTCAGGCGCCGGAGAAGCGTGCAGCACGTGACCAAGCATCGCCTCCACCTCGGGCGCCAGATCCTCGAGTCGCAACGTGCTTCCTTCAGTGCGGCATTCCAGGTACCGCTCCCCCATCGCCGTCCGTAAGGCGGCGTCCAGCGTCTTCACGAACGGGGCGAAACACACGTCCCACGGCTCCCCTGTGCTGATCCGCATCGCGTCACTACACCCGACCATCCGGGCCGCCAGATCCAGCTGCCCGGCATCCCGCGCGTGGAAGGCCATTTGATGCAGCAGCACGTACCGCAGCAGGGCGTTCGGCACCCGCAGCATGTGCTCCCAGGCCAATAGCGCCAGGGGCAGCGCGATGTGTTTGTGGCCCTGGAGGTACGCCGACCAGCTCAAAAGGCCTCTGGCGAAGGCCAGACCCTCCTCACTGTTCAGCTCGCTGCTCAACGCCTCCGTCCGCTCGAAACAGCGGAAGGCGTCCGGGAGCTGACCGAGACGCAAGTAGGTCACGCCCAGGTTGTTGGCCACTTCACTGAGACGCCGCTTGTGGTTCATACCCTGGAAGATGACCTCAACCCGCCTGAACAGCTCCAGGGCCGGTTCATGTTCTCCTGCCCCTGAGTACACCGAAGCGAGAATCAGCAGGACGTTGGCTTCACCGGCGGCATCGTCCAGTTGCCGGTACAGGTCTCCGGCCTGCTGGAGGGCCTGCCGGGCCTCCCCGTACTGCTGTAGGTTGCGGCTGGTCACCCCCAGAGCGCACAGGGCGTCCGCCAGCAGCGCCGGTTCATCCGACACGTCCGGCAGGGCCAGGACCTGACCCAGCCACTCATGGTGCTTCTGCGTCGCGTCGTGGTCCCAGTACGGTCCCAAGGCCCGCACCAACCGGAGAGCCAGCAGGGTCCGCTGCGCCTCCACAGCCCATCTCAGGGCCGCCGTCAGGTTCGCGTCGTCTGCACGCAGACGACCAGACCATGCCTCGTCATACGCCGGGGCGGTCTGATGAAACTGCTCGGCCAGCGTCAGGTAATACCGCGCGTGCCGTTCGCGCAGGCGTTCAGTCTCTGTCAGGCTGCCGAACAGTTCCGCGGCGTATTCCCGGACCGGTTCCAGTAGCCGCCAGCGCGGTTCGGGACCCTCGGCGGTCTGAACCAGGCTGTGCTCGACCAGCCCGATCAAGGCCTCGCGCGTCCGTTCCTTCCCGGTCACGGCTTCCAGCGCCGGCAGGGTGAACCCGCCCAGAAAGACGCCACATGCTGCAAAGACCTCGCGCTGCTCCGCCGTGAGCAGATCAACGCTCCAGCCGATCGTGCTCCTGAGCGAGTGGCCATGGTGGGGACCGTCACTGGGCCCATCTGCCAGGACCTCAAGGGGCCGCTCCAGCCAGCTGAGAAGTCCGTCCGGCGGAACGACACGCAGTCGCGCGGCGGCCAGTTCCAGGGCCAGCGGAATGCCGTCCAGCAGGCGGCAGATCCGGGTCACCGCGGGCTCATTGGCGGCGGTCAGGCAGAAGTGCGGATCAACCGTCTGCGCGCACGTGACAAAAAGCTGCACGGCCGGGCTCGCCAGCAAGGGTTCGTTCGGCGCGGGCAAGGGCAGCGGTCCCACCGGGAATTCCTGCTCTCCGCGGACGTGCAGGGCCGTGCGGCTGGTCACCAGGACCCGCAGGTTCGGCGCGCCGGCCGTCAAGGCGGCCACGTCGGAGGCTGCCGGTGCCAGATGTTCGAAATTGTCGAGCACCAGCAGCAGGCTGCCCGGCCCCAGCCGGGTCAACAGGTCAGTGGAATCTTCTGAAGGCACTCCAAGGGCCTGGGCGACGGCGGGCGCCACCTCCGAAGGGTCGCGCAACTCCGCAAGGTTCACCCAGACGGCGCCCCGCTCGAATTCCGGGCTCAGCCGGTAGGCGATTTCCAGAGCCAGGCGGGTTTTGCCAATGCCGCCCGGTCCCCGCAGCGTGAGCAGCCGGACGCGGCGGTCTCTCAGCAAGCGGCTTGCGGTCAGCAGCAAGGGCTCACGACCGACCAGGGCATGCGGTCGAAGAGGCAGGTGACCCGGAATCCGGTGAGAACGAAAGTCAGTCATGAGTCCCCCTCAGGTCAGAAGTACAAGACATCTGCTTCACTGGAGAACGGTTCCGGGCCACGCAGCGCTTCTGCCGGATCGCACGCTCTTCCCCACCCGGCCGGGTTGCGTCCCCGGCAGCCTGCTTCCGGAGACCGGGACCGCCATCAGGCGTGAGCGCAGCCACCTCGGGTTTTGGGAGTGCGCCCTGGCGAACAGCTCAGCTCGGACGCGGCGCGGGGCAGGGGGAGTGCTGAAATAGCCAGGAAAAGGTCTGGCCAGCGCTCTTCACCAGGTCAAGCAGGGTGCCCAGCCATAGGTCTTGGATTCCCTTCTCCTGCCGCCGCCGGTACGCGTCACGGCAACAGTCCTGGAATACCTGGAGCATGTGCGGACCATACTCGGCGCGGTGCTCGGCCGGATACAACCGCATTAGGAAGCGGTATGCGGCGACGGACTTCTCGACAGCCTGGATGGTCATGGGGTACTCCCTGCGGTCTACAGGCCGCCCAGTGCGGGGGTGCGCCGGGCGGCCTGCACCAGGCGGCCCAGACGCTCGACTTCTTCATTCAGGACCCGCTGCCCGAACGAGGTGAGGCTGTAGTACCGGCGGCGCTGGTCATCCAGGCTGGGGTCGGGGCGTTCGTCGCTTTCCTGGACGAGTCTGGTGGTGAGGAGGCGTTTGAGGGTGCCGTAGAGGGTGCCGGGGCCCATGCGGGTCTGGCCTTCGGAGTGCGTTTCGACGGCTTTCATGATGGTGTAGCCGTGTTTTTCGCCGTCAGCCAGGGCAAGCAGGATATGGAGGACCGCTGGGGTCAGGGGCAGGAGGTCGTGGGGGCTGGGGTGCTGGTCGCTCATGTCCGTCTCCTACCGGAAGTGATATATCCCCTGTGGATACAGCGTGACAAAATTGGGTGGGTGCGTCAAGAACCGAAGGCTGACGGGGACGCCCACCTCAGCGGTCAGGCAAGGAAAGACGCGGGAGGGCAGGCGGCGGGCGAACCACGCCGGCAACCTCCTTCATTCCGAGCGATAGGAACCGTCCGAATTCCCGACTTTTCCTACTGGTGGCTCTCGTCCAGGACGCTTCCAACCCTGTTCAGGAGATGCAGTCCAGGGGCGCTTCCTGCCGATTCCTGCTCCAGGGCCCGCCCTCCGAAAGAATTGGGAACCAGCGGGAGCGCTGGGGCCAAGAACCTGGCGTGCATTCCGGAAGCGGCGCGAAGAAACAAAAAGCGCTTCGCAGAGGAGGCCACGGCTGCATGATCCTGCGGGTCGAGCGAAACCACGGGTCGTGCCGAGACGCTTCCCGCCGGAACCGCAGCGTCCGTCATCACGGGTGCGGCCGCCAGGAGGCAGGCACCGTGGGCTGACGCGGCAGATGTCAGGGCGAGTACGACCAGAGCGAGCAGTGGTATGAGGTTCATGCTTCTCCCTTCCCTTTCACCCGGAGTGAGGACGTATGCCCGGCTGGATGACCACAGCGGCCTTGCATGCGGTGAAGCCCGTTCCCCGGGTCTGCGGCCTGAAGTGTCTGTGCCAGGAGCCGAGCCGTGCCGTTGAAGTACGTGACGTTATGAAATGCGTGCGAACCCAGTTCCTGAGCGACGGTTCTGGCCTCGCTGACCGTGCTGCCAAAGACGACCACCCGGGTGTTGTGGTCTTCCATAGGAAGTCGGCCGTCATTTTTCGCATCGCTCACGCTGCCCTGAGGGAGACGCACCACACCTGGCAGGTTGGGGAAAGGAAAAGCACAACCTGCGCGGCTCGCGTCGACCCAGCACGCGGTCCGGTCGTTGCGCAGGATGTAGGCCGCCCCCTCCTTCTCGACGACCATCAGGCCCCCAAGCGCCCGCCAGACGGGCGCACCCAGGTGATAGCAGCGGACATCCGTGAAGCCCGCGTCACGCAGTTCAGCGGCGAGCCGGTAGGTTTTACGGCAGTGAGGGCCGTTGCAGTAGATCAACAGCGGCACCGACGGGTTCCCCTGCGTCAGGCGCGCGATCTCCCGGACATCACCGACATACTCTCCCATGGGCACGCCTGGCTTTGGCCCGACGTTCCTCGCTCCCGGCAGATGACTAATCGCCCACTCCAGAGGAGACCGTGCGTCGAGCACGAGGGTTGAGCCTGCCGCAAGAAGCCTGCGCAGCTGCGCCGTCGAGACCTCCGGCCAGGGGCCGCTCCCGCCGTGCCAGGTGCATGCTTCAATGGGGTGCGGCTGCCCTGGCAGCGCATCTGGTCCGGTTGCCTCGCTGATGTCCTGCTGTCCCGTCACCAGTGGTCCTCCTGTGCTCAGTGTGCCGAACGTGCGGCGCCCGGCGCATCGGGTGAATGACCCATACCTCGCTGGTCAAACGAGCCCTTCACGAATGGCGATCGCGACTGCCGAGGCCCGGGAGTGTACGCCAAGCTTGTTGAACACGTTCTCGACGTGACGCGCCACGGTCTTCTCGCTCAGTGTCAGCTTCTGAGCAACTTCGCGGTTGCTGCGTCCTTCGGCCAGGAGGCGCAGCACCTCGAGTTCACGTGGGGACAGTCTGAACGTCGAAGGGCCCGACTGCACTCCAGGAGCCGCAGGGACGCGCAGCGACAATGCGTCCTGGATGGCGGCATCCAGGTCGAGCAGGGTCCCGGCGCGCATCTCACGTTCGTAGGCCGCGCCGCCGAGGGATTGTCGTGCGCGGCTCAAGGTGACGGCGACCTGCCGTTCATCCAGGGGCGCGGCCGGGGCACCGATCATGGCCCGCAGGTTCCGCGCGGCCGCGCACCACCGCACCGCTTGAGCAGCGCTCCCAGCCCGCGCGGCGTACGCCGCATAATCCTCCAGGCTCTCGGCGATGTTGCGGCGGTGGCCCAGGCGCACAGAGCGGGTCAATGCGTCAGACAGAAGCGGCAGCGCTTCCCTGAACTCGCCGCCCATGACCGCACTCAGTCCAAGGGCCGTCTGCGACGCGATAATGCCGCGCTCGTCACCGATAGCACGCCGCAGGTCGAGGCTTTCACGCAGCAGGTGCTGTGCCTGCCCGGTATCCCCAATGTCCAGGAGCGCCCGGCCGAGGCTGTACAGGGCGTAGGCCACGCCGTGGGTATTGCCACTCGTGCGCCAGAAGGCCAGCGCGCGGCTCAGGGGTTCGACAGCGTCATGCGGTTCTCCCCAGTACAGGGAGAGCCGACCCAGGTTGAACAGGGGCGACGTGCGGCCCAGGTCCCGGCGCTCCACCTCCCACAAGGGCAGCGCTTCGTTCAGAAACGCCCGCGCCTCGTCGGGCCGGGCCGCGTTGTGTGCCAGGACCCCCAGCAGGTTGAGTGCCGCGGCCATCCCACCAACATCAGCATGATCACGGGCCAGGGTAAGACTGGCGGACAGCAGACGCTCGGCCTGCTCATGGTCGCCCTGCATCCTCGCCATCTCACCCGCAGCGCACAGGGCCCGCGCGCGTGACTCCGCGCTTCCCTCACCATCGAGCGCACGTTCCAGCCACTGGCGGCCTTCAGCGAAATGTCCATGAACGCTCCAGAAGTTCCCCAGCGCGGCTGCAAGGTCAAGCGCGAGGTTCTGGTCATGCTGGAGGGCCCAGGTCAGGGCGGCGCGCAGGTTGCCGTGCTCACGCTCCAGGGCAGAGAGAACCTCATGCTGCCGGGCGCCCCAGAGGTCCGCGTCGGCCTTCACGGCGAACGAAAGGAAGTGACGCGCGTGGCGCTGGTGGATGCTGTCACCATCACCCTGCTGGACCAGCCGTTCCAGGGCGAACTCGCGGATGATTTCCAGCAGGTCAAAGCGCCCGTCACCGTCCGGTCCCGTCATCACCCTGATCAGGCCATGACGGGCCAGGGTCTCGAGCTGCTCGAGGGCGACGTGAGCCGGAAGGCCCGCGACAGCGGAGATGCTCGCCAGACTGGCACCCTGGGCGAACACGCCGAGGGTCCACAGCAGTCTTCGCTGCTCGGGCTCGAGAAGCTGCTCACTCCACTCAAGCGTGGCCCGCAGGGAACGCTGGCGTTCGGGACGGTCGCCTGGACCTCCAGTCAGCAGTTCCAGCGTGGAGTGAAGGTGCCCGAGCATCATGGCGGGCGGCAACACCCGTACTCTGGCGGCCGCGAGCTCAATCGCCAGCGGCAGGCCGTCCAGGCGGGCGCAGATTTCCGCGACCGCCTGGGCATTGTCCAGGCGAACCTCGAAGTCGCGTTTCACCGCTTTGGCACGTCGCTGGAACAGCTGAACGCTCGCTGCGGTCTGAACTTCCTGAAAGGTCCCGCCCAACCTGGGCACGGGGAGCGCGCCGAGGGCAAATTCCTGTTCGCGCGAAAGGCCGAGTGGTGTCCGGCTCGTCACGAGCACCCGAACGTTCTCGACAACGTCCAGCAGCGCGGAGACGAACGGTCCCGTCTGGGGAAGGTGTTCGGCGTTGTCGAGCAGCAGCAGCAGGTGCGCGCGCTCCAGCCGGCTCAGAACCCGCGGCAGAACATCGCGGGACGTCGAGTCCCTGAGTCCGAGTGCCCGCGCGACTTCCGTCTCGGCTGGGGTGTCGGGCCGCAGCGGAGCGAGCAGCACCATGCAGACACCGTCCCTGAACGCAGGAGTAAGGGTCCGGGCAACGTGTGAGGCGAGGCTGGTCTTGCCGACGCCACCCGGCCCGGTGACCGTCACCAGGGAGACTGCTGGGTCGCTCAGAAGCGCCGTGAGGGCCTGGGCGTCCGTCTCCCGCCCGATCAGCGCGGCGGCATTAACCGACAGCTTGCTGCCTGCTTGTTGCGGCGACGCGAGGCGGTGGTCCATGGTGACCCCCTCAGGGTACTTCCCCGGCAGGTCTTCAAGGTGCATTAGAGAGGAAGGCGGTGGGTAATTCACCCGATGCGGTCAACCGCTGCCATGTCTACCCTCAGGGTGTGGGGGTGCCGAAACAGGACTGACCGATGAGGACTGACCTGGAGCGCCCTCCGCAGTTCACCGGACAGCTGTGAATGCTCACGGGCCCCACGGGTCACAAAGGAGTCGAAGATGCGCATACTGAACACCCTCTTCACCGTTACCACGCTCGCCTTTGGTGCCTCCGCCGCTGCACATGCGGTGGTGCGTACGGAGCTGGGGGCCACTGAGAGTGCCCTGGGCGCGACCGAGATGTACCGTTTGCAGGTTCCGAACGAGAGCGCGGCGACGAGCGCCACCACTCAAGTACGCATGCTTCTTCCTGCGGGATTCGTCCTGTCCCGCACCTTACAAGCCCCAGGCTGGAAACGCACGTTCGAGAAAGACGCGGCCGGGAAGATCACGGCGGTGGTGTGGACGGGCCGCATCGAGCCACAGGAAATCGCGCGCTTCTATTTTCAGGGTGCGAACCCTAAGGAAGCCGCTCAACTTACGTGGAAGGTCTACCAGAAGTACGCGGACAACACGGTGACGGCCTGGGACGACGCCAACAAGGACTTCCCGGCTTCCTCCACCACAGTGAAGTGACATGCCGGCGGTCAGGCAGTCGTGTACCGCAGTGGTACGGCACCGATCAGGCGACTTGCAAAAGAGGAGGTCGACATGAGGATTCTGGTGGTTGGAGCAAGCAGCCGCCTGGGCCGGGCCGTGATTCCACACCTGCTCGCACGGGGCTGGGAGGTACGGGCCATGACGCGTCATCCTTCCGGTCTGGGAGACCTGGCAGCACAAGGGGCACAAGTCGTTCAGGGTGATCTGCGCGACAGACGGTCGATTGAGCGCGCGGTGCAAGGCTGCACCCACGTGTTGTCTGCCGCCCACGCCCTGAGCGGAACGGGCCACAACTCGTCGGAAGCGGTGGACCTGCGTGGCATCTCCACCCTGATCGACGCAGCCGCCCATGCACAGGTAGAACATTTCGTGTTCACGTCCGCCTGGGGCAGCAGCTCAGAGAGCCCGGTGGACTTTATGCGCTACAAAGCTGCCGGAGAGAGGTACCTGCGGGGCAGTGGCCTGTCATGGACCATCCTGCGTCCGGCAGCCTTCATGGAATTCTGGGCGACGTTGATGTGGGAACCGGTCGTGCGCGGACGGCCCGTAATGCTGTTCGGGCGTGGCCAGAATCCCATAAACTACGTGGCCGTGCAGGACGTGGCGTTTTTTGTCGTGGCTGCCCTGGAGGACCCGGCCGCTCGTGGACGCGTCATCGACGTGGGAGGTCCCGAGAATATTTCACTTCGGGAAGTCGTGCGGGTGTTCGAGCGGGCATCAGGAAAATCGGCGCGCGTGAAAGTTGTCCCGCTCTGGGTCCTGCATGCGGTCGCCGTGCTGATGCGCCCGTTTCATCGGCCGCTGGCCCGCCTGGCTGCCCTGGCGGTCTGGCAGGACACGGCTGACATGCGGCTTGCCCCGGCACGCACCCTCGCGCAGGACCCGGTGCGTTTGACTTCTTTGCGTGAGATTGCAGAGTGGACTTCCGCCCAGGGCACGCTCCAGGTTGACCCGGCGCGTGCGTGAGGTGTGCTTCCGGACGCGGCTCCTGCCGCTCACGCTGAAACGAAAACGGCGGGCACGCCGGCATCTGTTCCTGATCTGTACGCTGAATCTGCCTGGAGGCTGCCTGACCCCAGTGACCTCACCGGGTTGCCCGGAGTGATGTTCGCTGGTGCGCGTCCAGCTCCCTTGGTGGCGCTGGTTTTCGGCGGTCAGTTGCGTGGGGCAGCTGGCCATAATGAAGTTCAGCGACCGCTTCTTGTGGAGGCCTGAGGCCAGGACCTACAGACACAGTCAGCACATGGCGTTGCCCTATGTCCACTTCCGAATCCAGCCAGAGTTCCCCTGACATGCTTGCAAACGAAGTCAGGGCCGTGGCTCTTCAACCCGGAGCATCCGCACCAACGGCGCTGGCAGAGGACAACCCGGTGTCAATGAGAGGTGTCATGCTGTACAAGCGGGCGAATGCGGTCTCTATCATGGAAGGTCAGACCACGCCATTACCGTGCAGATCCGGCCTGGAGCGGGGCAGGGTCTGGCAGGCGCCGGCTGACGTCGTTGCCCAATGAAGATCTGTCGCTTCCACAGATCGTGGAGAGAATGATGCGCGTCTTTGTCACAGGAGCCACAGGGTTCATTGGCCGGCGTGTGGTTCACCAGCTTCTTCAGCGTCACCATCACGTCACCGCCCTGGTCCGTCACCCGGCTGCCGCCACGAACCTGCGGGCGCTGGGCGTGCACCTCGTGCCCGGGGACGTCACGCGGCCCGGCGGGCTGGCGGACACCATGCGGGGAAGTGACTGGCTGCTGCACCTGGCCAACCGTTACAGCCTGTACGAACCGGATGAACAGGTGTACCAGACGGTGAATGTGCAGGGAAACCGGAACGTCATGACTGCGGCCCTGGAGGCCGGCGTGCGCAAGGTGGTGCATGTCAGCAGCATCGTGGCGTTTGGCGCGTCACCGGATCAGCCGCTGCGCGAGGACAGCCGCGTGGGACAGCACGCGACCGCGTACGCACGAACCAAGCACGCCGGGGATGAGGTCGTCTGGGAACACGCGCGCCAGGGCCTCAAGGTCGTGATGGTCTACCCGGGCGCGGTGCTGGGACCGGGCGATCCGAAAGACACGGGCATCTGGATCAGGCAACTGGTGCGTGGTCAGCAACCGGCGCGGGTGTTCGAGGCGGGCGGGTTCACCTTCGTGCATGTCGATGACGTGGCGCAAGCGATTGTGCGGGCGGCGGAGCGGGAGGGCAACGCGGGGGAGCGGTACCTGATCGGCCGGGAGTACCTGACGAACGGGGAATTCGTGTCGCTGGTGAGCGAGCTGTCGGGCGTGCCGCGACCAAAGCTGGCCTTTCCGGACTGGCTGGCACACGCGGGTGCGGCTGTATGCGGGACCGTGGCACGGATGACGCGCACACCACCAGTACTGGGCCTGTCGAGGGAGACCGCGCTCCACCTCGCCCAGGGGTTCCGGTTCGGGAGCGAGAAGGCCGAGCGGGAACTGGGCTTAACGTACACGCCAGTGCGCGAGGCTCTGCGGGCAGACATCGCGACTTTCCATGTGACCCGCGAGGGGTAAATAAAAATGAGCACAACGTCGTGTCCTGTGTCGAAGACCTGGAGGAGGTTGTACGGGCAGTAGACCCGGCGGTGCCGGACGCCACGACCCATCTTGATGGCATCGCCCTTGACGGTCTGTGAGGCCAGTGGTGACGCCGGGGTGCCCAAGATCACGTACGCCCTCACTCCAAGTGAAGCCAGCCCGTTTTCGGAGTACACCTACCAGTGACCGCACCGCCTTCCGGGTCAGGATGCCCTACCTCGCGCAACGCGTCGCCGTGGACCAGGGCGTAGTCCTTCAGGTCACGGAGAGACCCGCTGGGCCAGGTGTGAGCCACCGCAAGGAACCACGACGTGTGCCCATACAGGTCCGGCAGATGATCAGTCCAGGGTACATGCAGCACCGCATGCCACGTGGACCGCCGGCTGGGTTGCACGACAGCCTGAGCCTGAAATACTCGGTACACCTGCCCGAGCTGCGTGTACGGATGACCGTCGAGATCGTTGAGAAGCACCACGTCGCCACAGCGATGGCCAGTCGCGGGCGTGGGAATTCCCACCAGCAGGGCCATCGCCGGGTTGAGCCGTTCTGCGTTCACCAGCTCCGAACCGCACTCGGTCTGGAAACGCACCTGCATACGTTCCTGCCCCTCATCGCTCAAGATAGCGATGCCGAGCGCCGCCCAGGCATGTGACGCGGTCTCCGCATCCCAGCGGGCCGAAGCGGCTTGCCCGAAATTCGTCCAGGCCTCACGGTGGGTGGGGTCGAGATGCACCGCTTGGCGACAGGCGAGCTGCGCGGGGTGCCAGCGCTGCTGCTGCATGTGCGCCGCTCCCAGAGCAGCCCAGGAATGGGCTGAAGCCGGCGCGGCGTGCACAGCCGTGCGGGCCCAAAGGGTGGCCGGCGCCTTCCGACCGGCAGCGAGGCGACGAGTGACGAGGTCCAGAAGGAGTTGGGGAGCGAGGGCGGGCATCTCCCTCTCATTTTGGAGGCAGTCCGGATCACTCGGGGTCTTTTTTTCGATGGGGTGGAGGCAGAACGCTTCAGCAGGTGCTTCGGACCAGGTACAGCTCATTCCACGGGCACTTGAAGCACACGCGCATGAACCGCATGATACAATTATGTATATGACAGAATGGAACGGCACCCCCCCCATTCTGCACCTGCACGTCCCCCTTGCCCTCCTGCCGGAGGACCGCACCCTCACGCCCCTACGCCGCTTCGTTCAGCAGGCCTTCGGGGCCACGCTGCACCTGCGGCCCAGTCCCGACCCCGTCTTCGATCTCACCCTATGGGGACCCTGGTCGCACTCCCCTGCTCAGGTGCAGAGCCTGATCGCCCCCCTCGTAGACGTCAGCTTTCACGAGGGGGGTTCACTAGAGGACCGGAGGCCCTCCACAGGTGCGGGCAGACCGAAGTAGCCTTCACACCTTTCAAGGGGGCTGGCCCAGCCGGAGGAGCGTTCTGCCCGGCACCTACAGCCCTGGCCCTGGGCGGTCGTGCCTGGTCCGCTGGGAGTTCCTTGGACGTCGACACAACGTAAGGACGACTCTGCGCGCGTCCATCCATACGCCCCCGTACGAACCTTCCAGGACCAAGACACGAATCAGTCCAGAGGAAGTCGGAACCTCACTTCGTCGGAATACGAAGGGCAGGCAGGGTGGGCCCTTGCTGCGCTTCCGGCCAGCGCTCACGAAATGTCAGGCCGGTCAGCTCGTGCTGGTCGTACACCTCGAGAAAAGCGCTGCTGGCGAAATACATCAGATTCCTGGGCAACTGAAAGAAGTCCATCCCGTCCAGGCGTTCCTCCAGGAAGGAGAATCCCGGATCGTCAGCCCGCGCCGGATCCCGTGGATCCGGATGACGGGTCGCGTGATACGCATAGTACTCATGCCCCGGCACACTGATAGGAAGCAGTTCGCCGTGCGCCATCAGCAAGTCGCCCAGCACCCGAACAGCCGCTGCCTTGAACGCGAACGTGTACAAGGTGATCTGCGTAACATCCGCCGTGTGCCGGGGAACCTTCGCGCCTTGTAGCACGTCCATCTCGAGAGGCGTCCAGGTCGAGGCCAATGGCCGGGTGCCGTACATCGGCGATTTGAGTCGCTCGTTGAGGAAGCTCATGTCTTCATGCCGGGCCCGGAGGGGTGCGAACCCGGTGCCGTCCACGCTGGCGGAGTAGATCTTCTTGACAGTCGTCACGGAAGCTGACCTCAGTAGGGGAATGTGCCGGTGAGGAGTTCGGCGGCGATCTTACGCAGTTCAGCCCGGACAGCGCGGCCAGACGTCAGCGGCTCAAGCCGGGCGTGAAGCGCATGGTAGTAGCGGGCGGTGTGAATGCCACTGGTCACGGTACCAGGAAGTGAGGGGGTGTAGGTAACGGCCTTGACGTTGGCGGGCAGCAGGACACCGTTGTCCACATCATTGATATTGATGCGGAATTTCCCCAGTTTCCTTCGCATGACCACGCCAGTCACAGGGTGCATGCAGGGTGACCAGGACGCACCCTTGGCGTCAAGGGTGCACAGCGCGAAGTTCACCTGTTTCACTGACGGCGGCACCATCCCCGGCGGCCGGATCACGACACCCCGCCGCTGAGGATGGGGACTTTCTTGATTGCACAGGTGCTTTCAAGTTCTGACCGAACGCCACCTGCATCCGGCCTCCCTGAGACGCCGGTGGCGTCGCCGGGACCGCCGAAACACTCGTAGAGTCCAAGACATCAGCCATGAAAAGGAATGGCAGTCCGGCCGGCGTGCGCCACCGCCCGGACCCATTTCACCGGTTTTTCCCCCGGGCAGGCCTTCGTCTGGTACGACTGAACCATGCCGGACGTGACCCATGACGACTTCATCCTCCTGCCTTCATGCGGGACGGGCGAGCGCCATGGCGGTCGACGGGCTGGAGCCGGGAGAAAAGCCCGGCACGGTGAGCGGGGGATCCAGGTCACCGCCACGGTTCGTCCTGTTGACGCCAGGCGCGTGGACGCGGAGGCACACGCCCTGGGCCTGACCCGCGCGGAGGTGGTCGCCCTGGCCGTCCGTCAATGCACCCAGAGCCGAAACAGTGAGGCGGCACCCGTCCTGTCCGTCTCCCTGGCCCCGCGGGACCTGGAACGGCTGACGGCGGTGGCCGCCAGGATGCGGCTGTCCTGCGCGGACGCGGTGACCGTGATGGTCGGCACGTGGCTGGATGAGGTCACCGGCTGTCATGGCCCGCAGGAGCCCGATGACGGACCACCTTGACCGCGTGCGGGATGTGCTCGCCGTCACGCGGGTGATGACCGCCACGCAGGCGGGCCGCCTCGCCAGTCTGGATCTACCGGAGCTGCACCGCAGCGGACTGGTCATGATGCCCATGGGGGTGAACCTCCGCCACCAGGGGAAACACTCCCGCCGCCAGATCCAGATGGTGGCGACGCGGGACCTGCGTGGGCGCCTGCGGGGTACCGACATGCTGCACACGTGTGGCGCGCTGGAACTCGTTCTGGGCGCCGTACCCCTGGATGAATTCGATCCGGCCGCGCTGACCATGCCGTCGAAAACGCCGGAAGGCGAACGGCCCGACCTGGAGTACCGCCACCCACCCGGCGAGCTCATGGCCGCGGAATTCGATACGGGCGCCTACAAACTCACCGCCATGCACAGCAAACTGAAAAGGTTCACGCGTGAGTACGACGCGGTGGTCTACGGCACCACCGTTCCCCGCCGGCACCAGAACCTGACGCGGGCGGTCCTCGAGGGGCTGGGCTGCGGGTCACTGTCCCTGCACCATGTCCTCTCGCTGGACTGATCACCCGCGTGGCAGCCGGAACGGCACCACCTGCAACCGGTACCCGGGCCGGCGTTCGAGCGCTGCTGTGCGGCGCCGGTCCGGCACCACCACGATCAGGTCCGCCTGCTCGAGAATCAGCCGGGCAAACATGCCTTGATGGGCGCGGCGGATGGTCGCCGGCGCGTAGCCGACGTGACTGGCCATCACCACGTGCTGCCGGCCCTGCGGGTCACGCATGGTGTGCAGGGCCCGGTGGAGTCTGCCGCCGTGGTCGAGAAGGGTGTCGTAGGTCAGGCCACAGGTCTTCTCCAGGTGCGCCAGGGCCCGCCGGCGATACAGGTGAGTGGCGGCCGCATCCGGCGTGGTGCTCGCGGGGGTCCCGGACCGCACGCCGAGCAAACGCTTCCCACGTGGCCCCAGAATCACGAGCTCCCCGTAGACCGTGCTGATGATGTCGGTCAGGTGCGCCTGCGTCGCCCGGAGCACCACATCAACGCCGTAGCGATCGACCATGCACCTGAGGGTCTCGGTGTGCCACCACTGGAGGTCCACGAGCAGTTCGCAGACGGCCGGGGTCATCATGGCCTGCGCGGCGGCCAGGGAAGCGCGTGGCCGGGAGAGGACGTCGGTGTACGCGAGCAGTTCGTTCAGAGCGGTCATGTCTCTACGGTGAGCGCAACCAGGCCGACCGTGGAGAAAAACACTCACATGGCGCTCCTGAGATCCAGCGGGAGCGGCTGTGCTGAGCGAAGCGCCGGACACAGGGGGGAGGGCACCGCGTCTTGGCGTGGACATGCTCAATGACACCGGGTACCCGGATCGGCCCCTCTGGCGAGAGGGCCTCAACGGCGCGCAAAACGGGACGCGCCCGTCTGTATCCGCGGGCTGAACAGAGGCATCTCTACGCTCAGGCCAGCGAGATGATGAGAGTTTTTGGGGCACTTGCAACGGACCCGGCAGAATTTCGATGGTGCTCGTACCGTGGAAAAGTGCTCGTGCTCTCCCTCCGCCTGATGCTGCCTCTCGCTGCACCCCCACTCCCCTCTTTATTCGAACGGGCCTTTAGTGGCGTCACAAGTCAGCACCAGAGTGCCCAGAACACCCCCCCAGCACCGCCGGAGCTGAACACCGCGGTGGCGTGCACGGGTCTCCTCCACCTGGGGCGGACCGGCACCACCTGTGGCCTCATCAACTACCTGAGCCCAGGGGCGGCCCTGTGACCCTGGTGGCTCCTGCCGATGTTCCCACACCAGCCCGTCCCTCCCTCCTTCAGGCCATCCTGGACGCCGCCGACACTCCAGGCACGACCGTCATCTCCGCAGTCCCCGGCGCCGGGAAGACGCACGCCGCCTTCGAGGTGATCGCTGAACGCTTCCTCCAGCGCCGGTTGCAGCGGGTGCTGATCGCCGTGTCATCCACCGCCGGCGCCGGGAGTCTGGCCGCCCAGGTGCAGCGCGATCTGACGGAGCTGTTTCAGGCTTTGGGATTGACTCAGGGCGTGAAGATCATCTACGGCCGGGCAGCCGTGCAGGCCAGCACACCGGCGGGCGAGGATGCGGCGCAGCGGTACGCGGCGCAGTTCAGGGGTCTGTGGGCACAGGCGGGTGTCGTGATCGTCAGTCACGCGCACCTGCCGCTCCTGAGCGTCCTCAGCGGGCCGGCACGCGCCTTGCGGGACGCTGAGCTGCTCATCATCGACGAGAACCCCACCTCGTCCCTGATCGTCACCGCCGACACCCTGGTCGAAGCGGGACTGGCCCGCCTCACCCCCCAGTCCTTTCTGGCCGCCCTCGTCGAAGCACAGTACCTGACCGCCCGCGCCGCCGGGCAGTTCAACGTGCGTCTGGACAGGCCTGAGACCTATGGCGCCTTGAAGAAGCGGAGCCTCCAGCCCGGGTGGGCCCTGCGCCGGTTCGACCTGGCCGCCCCGAACTTTCTGGGGCACCTCCGGCGGCTGGCCGGACAGCCGTTCTCCGCGGCGCACCGCGTGGCGTTCAGCCAGGCCCTGAGCGCACTTCTGGCACCAACGAAGGCCACCGAGCGAACCGCGGACCGCTTCGCCGAGATGCTGGCGCGTGAGTTCGCGAGCGCCATGGACCGCATCAGTGAGGGAGATACGCACGAGAACCGGTTCGGCCTGACCTGGACGTACGGTCAAGGCCAACCGGGCCTGGGGACTGCCCGACTGCGCTTCCACCTGCTGCCCACCCTGCCGCGGCGATGCCCCACGGTGGTGCTCGACGCGTACGCCACTGAACCGGAGTACCGCGGGGTGTTCGAGCACCCCCGGCACGTTCGTGCGGGCCCGGAGGTCATCACCCAAATCGAAGTGGCTCCGGCCCTGCGGCTGGATCCCATCGACCTGCGGCACACCAAAAATGAACGCAAGCTGGCCTGGGTGCTGATGGAAGTCCGGGAGTTCGTGCGGGCCTCGCCCCGAAACACGCTGGTGGTCGTGCACAAGGCGCTGCTCGACCCGAACTCCAGATCCGGACGGCGGTTCCGGGAGCTGGCCCAGCGCTTCCTGGGGGACGAGGTGGCGCTCTCAGACCAGACGATGGAACCACTGACCCGGATGAGGGGGCACCGCCTGGCGCACTGGGGAGCGCTCAACGGCTCGAACCGCTACGCAGGCTGGAACGTGGTCGCCCTCACCAGCTGGCGGTTGCCGAAAACCTACGCCGCGTATGAACTGGCTGCACGCCTGACCGATCAGACGGAACGCAAGGCCGTGCTCGAACGCCGGGAGCGGGCCGAACTGATGCAGGCCCTGCACCGCTCCCGGCAGCACCGCACCCCTCCAGGGCAGAGCCGGCCTCAACTGCTGGTCGCCTTCAATCCACATGAGTTGTGCCCGAAGGAGTGCGAGGCAGAAGCCACCGAGACCTGTAAACACTGGCAGGAGTTTGGGGTGGGCTTCGAGCGCTACCTGACCGACGCCCCCATCAGGCTCGGCGCCAGGAACCCCGGGTGGTCACGTGTGACGCTCGGGGTGGCCACGGAAGTCGAGCGGCACTGCGGCGCGGTTCCCCTGCTTGCCCTGCAAACGCTCGGGTTGATGGAGCCGCCCACCCTGACACCGCAACTCCACAGGGACATCGGGCGGGCGTCCCGCACCCTCCTGGACTGGGCCAGCCGGACGCCAGGCTCGGCCCTGCACCAGTGGGCCACCCTGGTCGGCTGGCAGCCCTGCGACGACCTGCCTGAATTTCTCAGCCGTACACAACAGGCGTGGTTGCCTTTTTTCGTGACGCCCGTCCGGACGAACGTGAAAGTGGGGGAGACACTGAAATTTGTTGAGGTGTTCGCGGAGCTGATTCAAGCCTATCCGGAGAAACAGACCAAGCATTTGACCTGGGCGCGCACGCGCTCACAGGCTAGAAAAGCAGTGCAGGCCCTTCTCTCCCCCCTCCCACCGCCACCCACCCACGTCACTGCCTTCTCTGGGAGATAAAGAGGGTGACTGACAATTTATGTCGTGCCAGACAGCATATTTTCCTGAAAAAAGCAGGAGGAGGAAATACCCTTTCCCCTTTTTTCGGCTGATTGAGGGGAAATGCTTTTTCCCCTTCAGGTGGGGAAAGAACGTTTCCCCTTTCGTGGAGGGACAGGGTTTTCCCTTCCCGCACGACTCCTCAGATAGAAAAAAGCCCTTCAACACGTCGTTTAAGGAAAGCTTGGAGATCATTCGCGCTTTCTCAGTCGACGCTGAAGGGGAAATGCTTTTTCCCCTTTGGGGGAAAGAACGTTTCCCCTTTCGTATAGGGGAAATGCTTTTTCCCCTTTGGGGGAAAGAACGTTTCCCCTTTCGTATAGGGGAAATGCTTTTTCCCCTTTTAGCGGGAAAGGACGTTTCCCCTTTGGGATGTCAGCCCAGAAGAAGGTGGGCAGGTGGCGGATCAACGACTGTCACGCCCGACTCACTGGTTGGATCTGCGCGGAGGAATTCCGTGGTCTGATCTCCGCTCGTCCGGACGTCGTATCGGTGGGGCGGGGTACACAGCGCCTTCTGAAGGTGTGACGGCTCTGACATCCCGTTGAGGGTGGGCCGCCCGGAGCGCGGCCCGACGAGAGGGAGGTGGGGAGGAGGCTCCCGTGCCGTGCGGGGTGGACACAGGAGGGCCCCGATGTGCGGTCCCGTTCGGGAAGCCGGATCCCACCACAGGAGCACCATGACAATCACCCTGAATCATTCACTTCATCCCACGGACACCCAGGCTCCCGCGCTGGATCAGCGGTTTGACGCTGCGGGGGCCGCCTGGCGCCTTCTGGCGCTGCATGCCCGCTCTGAAGCGGCGGGAGAGCCCCTGTCGATGCAGGAAGCCGCGCAGCGTCTCCGCAGCCAGGTGAGGTGGCCGACCGGTCACGGCCGGATTCCGCAGCGCAGCGGCGCCGCGTGGCGCGCGGAATTCAATCCCGTGGCGGACGACGAGGGCTGGACGGCCCTGCTGGGTCGCCACGCGCTGGACACCCTGGTCGCGGCGTTCCGGCGCACCCTGCGTGACGTCGGGGCACAGGCACCACTGTCAGCCATTTCTGCCACGCCACCTTCAGGGCTGCGCCTGCGTGCCCTGGTGCGCCCCGTCAGCAGTCTCTGTGTCGAGGTGGTGGGGGTGGGACCGGTCCTCGCGCCGGTGTTCACCCTGCCTGGCCCGGCGGGTCTGGCGGTCGACGTGTGGCGGCAGCAGCTCGGTGTCAGGCTGCGCGAGACCCGCGAGACGCTGACGCGGCGCCTGCTGGCGGGAGACGCGCAGGCGGATGAAGAGTACCTGCGCCATGTCGCCCGGTACGGTGAGATGGAAGCCCGCCTGGCCGTGCCGCTTGCCGCACCTTGCACAGGACCGGTCACGCTGACCTTCCTGGAAGAGGCCGAACTGGAGCAGTGCGTGCGGCCGGGTGAGCCTGCCCAGTACCGCGTCCATTGGAATTTCCGCATTTCAGACCTCGCCCAGCCCCCGGATCCCGGCCTGATCGCGGTGGACCCCGGCATCCGGACCCTGTACGCCTGGGCCACCCGGTATGGCGTCGGCCGGTTCGATTCGCCCCTCTCCGGGTCATGGGTGGCTCCGCTGCCAGCCCCGCTCAGGGGTCAGGTCGACCGGGTGCTGGATGTCGGCCTCGCGCGGCTGAGCCGTCAGGAACTGCTGCACTGCCGGCAGGTGCGGCCGGTGCTGGACGCGGCCACGTCCCTGTTTCTCGGTCACCGGTACCTGGCCCTGGAGGCGACCGATCTGGCAGGCATGCGGCGCCGACAGCTCGATTACCCGGCGTTCGCGGAGTTCAGCGGCCTGGACCTGCACATGCAGTTCCTCCGGGAAGTCGTCCGGCATTCGGACGGCATCCGGCAGGGGCTGGACATCGGGCCGGCTGGCACCACCGTCGACTGCGCGGCCTGTGGCGGGGCGAACACCATGAGGTACTCGGGCCGTTTGGGACGCTGCACGGCCTGTGGAACGCGCCGGCACCGGGATGAGAATGGCGCGCTGAACGTGTATACGCGCGCCGCGCGGCAGCTGGGATGGGCCGCGTGACCGCCGCCTTTGACTCTCTTTCTGTGCGGGCAGAGAGGATCCGGCGTCATTGGCCTGAGGGGTTGCAGGGCCTGCGGGCGTATCTTCCCTATCAGGTCCGGATCCGGGCGTCGGGTCGTCCGGGCAAGGTGCCGTGCCGGCTGAGCAGCGGCCGGCTGTACCCAGTCAATCCGCTGGACGTGCGCCATCACCTGGTGCTGGATCAGGCGACTGCCCTCCTGGAAGCTGGCGCGTGTGACGGTCTGGGGATCGTTCTGGACGGACGCCCGGTGCTGGGCGGCCTGCCGCTGCTGGCCCTGGATCTGGACGGTGTGGTGGAGCGGGGCGAGGTGTCCCCGGGCGCACGTGAGCTGGTCCGGACCGTCGACTCGCTGACGGAGGTGTCCGTCTCCGGGCGGGGGCTGCACTGTGTGGCCCTGGGGACGCTGGACCGTCCAGGCCGCCGGGGGAAGCTCGGGCACCTGGGTCTGGAGTGGATCGACCGGGGATTCCTGACGGTCTCCGGGAACGCGCTGGACGGGTACAGCCGGCTGCTCGACCGGGGGGACGTCTTGCGGGACCTGCATCGCCGGTCTCTCCCTCGCCCGGCCGACCTGCGGGGGCCCCGCCCGGCGGACCTGACGCTCGACGACCAGGTCATCCTGCGTCGGCTGAGGGCCGCGCGCAACGCCCCGAAATTCCTGGCCCTCTTCGAGCAGGGCGACCTTTCCGGATACCAGGGGGACCCCAGCCGGGCGGACCTGGCGCTGCTGCGGCTGCTGTGCTGGTACACCCGGGACCCCGTGCAGTTGCGCCGTCTCTGGCAGGGCAGTGCCCTCGGCCGTTCCCGGGGGGACCGCTGGGCGCAGCGGGTGGCCGCCGATGGCCGGGATTACAGCACGTACACGATCGACACGGCGCTCGCCATGAGCTGCGCCTCAGGTTGAAGCCTGCCGGCAATGAGACCGCGCACCCTCACCTTTCAGGAGACCTATGTTGCACACCACACTTTCTTCTGGCCTTCCGACCGTCCGTGTCCGCCTTCGCCCAACGGCCGGACAGATTCTGGACCTGCTGACCCTGCGCCAGGCCGCAGACACAGTCTGGCTGGCCGCCTGTGAGCAGGCCGCCATGAGCTGGAGCGGTCCGACGGTCTCGCTCGGTGCACTGCTGGGAGGTTCTGACCAGCCCGGGCGCGACAGTGCCAGCGAAGCGCAGGGCCTCCTGGACTCTCCTCTGGTCGGCCACGCTCCTGTTGGCCTCCTGGAATATGCGAGCAGGCGGCATCAGGCCGCATGGAAATTCGCGGACCCGTCAGCCGGGGACCGGGACCTGCCCCTGGTCCGCGAGGCCATGCCGGTCGCTGGTGCGGGCCTCCTGCTGGAGGTCAGGGCAGACGGTCTGCGGATCGAGGCCGTGAGGGGAGTGGTCGCCGCCTCGGGACTTCCAGCGGGCGGACTGCCGGCCCCCACCACCGGCTGGATGTCGGTCCGGCGCACCTGGCAGGAGGGGGCAGCCTGCTGGACTGCCGATTTGGAGTTGGAAGAGGGTCGTGGGGGAACGGCAGGACCCGAAAGGCAGCCGTGTGGGCTTCAGGCGTGAGCGGGTCACACCGGCCACTTCGCTCCGTGGGTCCTCCAGGAGGCCATGACTGTCCCCCCATTCTGGAGCAGATCCTCCGGCGAGCAGTGTGATGGCTGGACCGGGAAGAACTGGTGGTCTCCGAGGGGTATGGCGCTGACCTGGGGCTGGCCCAACTGAAATGCAGGGCGCCAGAGGGCGCCCTGCACTGGACTGCTCGTCTCAGGCGTCCGTGGTGGCCGTTCCAGTCAGCAGTTCGTCGAGCTGGCGCAGCAGACGGTCCACCTGCTGTTGCTGCCGGGAGGACAGCGCCTCGAGGGTCCGGGGCCGGGCCAGGGCGGAGCGCACCCGTTGGATCCGCGCGGCCCGTTCGCCACTGGGTACCCGCGCCGGCGTCGCCGCGCGGGTCAGTTCGTCCAGGCTGGCGCCATCCCGGGCCATCGCCAGCAGACGCGCGCGCGCGTCCTCGTCCGCGACCCTCGCGATGACACGGCCCTTGGTGTATTCCAGTCCCCCGGTCCGCATGGCGTCCAGCACGTCGGACGGAAACCGCAGGATCGGCAGGTGATGGCTCAGGAACGTCGGCCAGGTGCCACCCACGTGCCGGAACAGGGCTTCGAGCTTCGCGATGTCATCCGCGTGCCCGGCATCGTCCGGGCGCTTGCGCAGGGCATTCAGGTGTGCGGAGACCTCGCCGGGATCGAGGTCGAGTTCCAGCGCGATCAGCCTGACCGTGGCGTCCACCCGGTCGACGGGATTCAGATCCGCCCGTTGCAGGTTCTCGGTGATGGCGACCTCGAGCGCTTCCCGGTCGGTGAGGGTGCGGACGGTGACAGGGACGGTCGCGAGCCCGGCCAGGACTGCCGCCCGCCAGCGGCGTTCACCAGCCACGATCTCGTAGGTGCCGCTGGCGGTCCGGCGCGTCACCAGGGGTTGCAGCACGCCGCTGCGCCGGATGCTGTGGGCGAGTTCCTCCAGCGCCGCGGCGTCGAAGGTCCGGCGTGGCTGTCCGGGAAGGGGGGTGAGGTCACGCACGCCCACTTCGACCGGGACCGCCGCAGACTGCACCCGGCTGATGGTGTCGTCAAAGCCCGCGGAGACGGGCGGCCGCTTGCCTTTAGCCACGCGCGACCTCTGGCAGGCGGGCCGCCTGCGTCAGTTCGTCGGCGAGGTGGCGCACGGCCTGATCGACCGGGCTGTTAGGGGCGAACAGGCCGACCGGCTGACGGGCCCGCCAGGCGTCCCGCCAGACACTGCGCAGCGGGATTTCGGTGGCGAGGGGAGACAACTTTTCTTTCAGGTAGGTCAGGGTGTCCTGGTCGTGGCCGACCCGCCGGTCATACAGGGTGGGAACATACAGGGCGATGGTGAGTTCGGGGCGGACCCGGTGATAGAGCTCCATGGCCTGGGCCAGTCCGTCGAGGCCCTCGATCCCTTTGTCCTGGCAGGGGAGAGGCACCACCAGCTGGTCGGCCGCCAGGGCACCCAGAATGGTGAGCTGGCCCAGGCTGGGCGGGCTGTCGATCAGCACCAGGTCGTAGTGCTCGCTGAGTTCGCGCAGGCGGCTGTGCAGGTTCATGTGGACGCCTGGGACCCCCATCATGCGCCCCTCGGCCAGGGTCAGGTTCACGTGACTGGGAATGACCGCCAGACCGTGGACGTGATCCGGCTCCGGCAGCGGGGCGCGGGAGACGGCAGTGTCGTGCACGGTGCGCGACAGTTCCGAGGCGGTAACCCGCAGGCCCAGGGCTTTGGTCAGGCTGGCCTGTGGGTCCAGGTCGACCATCAGCACGCGCTGCCCACGCCGGGCAAACTCGTACCCCAGCGCGTAGCTGATGGATGTCTTCCCTGCCCCGCCGACGTGATTAAAGAAATTCAGGACACGCATTCCCCTCTACTGTATGTCAGCCCACAACGTTGTGGGCTGAATAATCTGGGTAGCCCACAACGTTGTGGGCTGGACGGTGGACCTGAGGACTCAGCATGGGGCCGTGCGCCCACGACGGACGCGCGTGAAGGCCAGGATCGGAACCGTTGCAGTCAAGCTCGCCCGCTGTCCAGGGTGGAGCAGCCAGGCTCTGAAGGTGAGCGGCTTCCATTCCAGCGGTCTCGGGCTGAGGTGAGAGGCCGGCTTCTGTGAGTGAGGAGAACACTTCTCAACCCCGGTAAGGTCGCGAGCAGGGGGAGCAGTTTCATCGTCCGGGAAAAAGCAGAACATTGGCGCCTCAGGGATCGTCCTGCGTCTCCCGCTGTCAGGCTCCTGGCAGACGGCACCAGTGGCGGCCACCGTTCTGCATGAACTTTCCAGGGTACACACCCGCCGTCATACCTGAGGAGTTTCGGGGTCAGACAGGGCCTTCGAGGCAACGACAGCAGGGAAGATGACCTCTGTTTACGAGACTTGTGGGGATCCGGACAGGGAAGGACCATATCCCACACGGGCGGCCCCGCGTGGTTCCGCTTCCGTCGGCGGACAGCTCCCATCCACGTGTCTTCCGTCGTTTTACCTGAGGAGAAGTAAAGCGACGCAGGTTCTCTGGCTGGGTCGAGGGATGTCCCGTCGTCGTCAAACCTGAGGAGTTTGACCCATCCTCGTCGTATTACCTGAGGAGTTGTCGTCGTATTACCTGAGGAGACGGGGAACGTACGTCCGTCGTCAAACCTGAGGAATCCGCCGGAAACTGGTCGTATTACCTGAGGAGCCAGCCAGGGCAGTGGTCGTCTTACCTGAGGCATCACCGCCGTATTACCTGAGGAGCCGGGGGCAGCGTCCAACGTCAACCCTGAGGAGATCCGCGGCCGTACGGTCGTCAAACCTGAGGAGTTCTGGTCGTCAAACCTGAGGAGTTTCGGGGAAATCTTCCGCCTGGGACGGCAAGCTGGCGAGCTCCTTGATGATGTCATTCAATTTTTTTTATCTTTTTATTCTTTGATTGAAAACATACAATCAGGAGTGTGACCGACAGTGAGCGACCAGGCAGGCTCGACGAACTCAACGTCGTGCAGCTGAACCTCATTGCTGCGCTCGATCAGGTAACCTCGTCGTACTGGAAAGTGATGATGGTGCGTCAGGGCCGCCGGATTCAGGTCGAATGCGAAGCCCTTGAACGTTACGGCGTACCGCACGGTCTGGACAATGACGTGGCCTCAGCCCTGATCTCCGAGTACGCCATTGCCGGCATGCCGGAGGACGGCCGCCTGAC
The DNA here is from genome assembly GCF_014647655.1 of Deinococcus malanensis. Lineage (NCBI taxonomy): Bacteria > Thermotogati > Deinococcota > Deinococci > Deinococcales > Deinococcaceae > Deinococcus > Deinococcus malanensis. Next base: position 20,989 of record NZ_BMPP01000014.1, on the reverse strand, counting down.
CCTGAGTGCCACAAAGTTGCTTCGCGCCAGTGGATTTTCTCTGGGCGGCCTGTACTACGACAGCCTGCATGACAGCCTCCGGCGTCTGGCCACCACGACCTACACCGTTTCGGAGGGAGGGTGGCGCGATGCGGACCGGCGCTGGACCCATGCCTCGTTTCACTTTCTGGAGGACCTGGAGGTCTCCACCAAAGACGGCGCGCGCCTGTTCGATGAACGGACCATCATCCGTCTGCGTCTGGCAGACAAGATCACCGCCAGCATTCGCAGCGGGTTCACCAAGCCTCTGGACGTGGATTTCATGCTGTCGCTCTCCAGGCCGCGTGCCCGGGTGCTGTACCGGGTACTGGACGCCGCACGCTACGACCTCGATACCGGTGAGTACCTCCAGTCGCTTACGCTGGGCCTGGAGGAGCTGGTCGCGCTGTGCAAACTCACCTCGTCGCGCCCGGACAACGTCGTCCGCAGTCTGGAATCCGTTCATGCCGAACTGAAAAAAAGAGGCTACCTGCAAGAGGTGACCATTACGGGCCGTGGGCTCGGGCGGCAGTTTCATTACCGGTTCGTGCCGGAGTTCCGGCCGGTCGACCCGGTCGTGACGTTTCGCCTCAGGCAATACGGCGTGACGGGCGGCGCGGCCCGCGAGCTGTCGACCAATCACCCCCGCGAGTGGCTGATCGCGCAGATGGACCGGTTCGACCACCTGGTGCGCACCCAGGTCATCGTCGTCAAGAAAACCCCGGCGGCGGCCCTGGTGCACCTTTTGAAGAACCCCGATCACTACCCGTATCCAAAGAGCCCCCAGGCGGCTCCCACCCGCAAGGCGGGCCGGATGGAACCGCTCCTGGAAATACCAGCTGTCTCGTTCGACGACATGTTCGTGGACGATTCGCCGGAAGAGGCCGCCGAACGCCTGCTGACCTACCTCAGTCCCCATTACCGCAAGCTGCTCAGCGCCGCGGATCTGGATCACCTGCGCCACGCCGTGCTGACCGGGCAGCTTGAGGCAGCCGCGGTGGCCCGAGAGGCCATTGGAGCGGTGACGCGAGTGGACCGGCCATCGTTTGTCAGCGCCCTCCGGGAGCAGTTTGGCCGTGCTCCGGATCAGGTGACGGCCGCTTTCGCTGAACGGTCCTGAGCGATCCGGTCACGTGCCCGATCGTCTGGTCGGTGGCCAGGTCGCTCCTGCATCTGCCCTTACCCCGGCATGTCTGGCGCTCAGGGAATTGCCCACCCGGGGAGCAGGAGGCGGTGACGGACCTCAGGCGGGCTGGGGCACGCAGGACAGGTGGAATGGGGGAGAGCACAACCTTCGAATGGTCGCGGTGGCTGTACGTGTCTGCGGGGTGGCAGGAGCCACCCCGATCCAGAAAAACCGATGACATCCACACGACAAACCCAGTACACCCTCCCGATTGACCTGATGCCGAACCAGAGACAAGCGTTACAGCGGTTGCATGCGGCTGGTGAGCTGGTCCGCACCGCCTGCTGGCAGCAGCATGTCATCGCGCGGCGCACCCACATCGACCTGTCTCTGTCGGCTCTCCTGGGAGGCGACCCGCACTACGACCGCACCGTCCAGGGCGAGTTGATGGCGCTTTCTGTCACACGCGCGGTGGGTTGGGCCCCGCTTGGTCTTATCGCGGCGGTCATCCAGGATGAGCGTGAGCGTCAGGCAGAGCCGGAGTACAGGATGCCGTCCTCTGGGCCAGTGATGATCTGGGGGTGTCGGCTGCTGCGGGGCCTCTCGGTGGATGGAGTGTGGCTGGAGGGCGTCGACGGCATGCTGCTGGCCCCTCTGGATCAGCTCCCTGCCGACATTCAGGGAGTGATCCGCAGTGACACCCGTATCCCTGTGAATGGTCCGGTCAACGTCACCGCAGCGGGGCTGACCGGGTGGGCCTGCGTGCAGGAGACGGACGAGTCGTGGTTGCTTACGCTGGAGCTCGCATGACGTCCGCCACGTTGACCATCACGCTGGAGTCCGGAATGTTGGCCGCGCTTGAGGAGGCCGCGCAGGCGCACAACCTCACCGTCGAGAATTTCATCCGGGAGGCACTCCGTGCTCACCTGCTGCCGGCGATGCAGTTGGATCTGGCCGCGCTCGGCGAGGCCATGCTGACGGCCATCCAGGTAATGCGGGACGATCCCGAGATTGAACCGCTCCACATCACCGATGAGATGGTCGAAGCCACGCAGGCTTTCCTGTTACCGGACGACGCCACGCGCCTGGTGCTGGGCGACGAGCTCATCTCGCAGCTGATCGGCCTCCCGGCGGGCGCACCGCTGACAGCTGAGGCAAGCGCGCGCCTGGCGGCAGTGACGACGGTGTGCCGGCTGCTGAGAGGCACCCTCAATGAAGCCGGGGTGCGCAGGTGGTGGAGAAAGCGGCGCTACCAACTACGTGGGGCAGCGCCACTGGACCTGATCGGGGGTGGGGGCTGGACGCCGCAGACCTTGGCGTTCCGTGAGATCGCGGCGCTGGCCGAGGCTGATGCCGGGTTCGCTGCCACCTGATCAGCCGGGTTGGTCTGTGATCAGTCGTCGGTTCTCGTCGGGTCATCCTGGCTTCCAAGAGGCTTCCAGGAAGCGCGGGAATTCCCCAAACTTAATCAGGCCACGCAATCTCCTAGGCTCATGCCCTGAGAGGGTCGGGGCCATGCAGCGGCTGTGCGAAGGGGTTAACGGCACCTGTCAACGTCGCCTGACGGCAAGCCTGGGGCTCATGGGGCAGGGGAGACGCCGTGCACCGTTGCGAAGTTTTGAACTTCCTTCCGTAGCAGGTGACGCGGATGGCGGAGGGGCAGTGTGGTCAGGTTGGACCAGCGCCATGGGGGTCAGGTTCCTCATACAGATCCTGCCGAAGCGGAAGTGCAGGCGAAGGTCGCGTGGGCGGACGATCATCCGGACCCCGACTGCGACTCTGCCGGGTGCGTGTACCAGGAGGTCACCCCGGGGACTTGACTCTCCCCCTGACTGGAGACCGTACCGTGCGGGCATGAGCACCCTCGACTGCTGCGCCCCTAAGCCCAGTCCTGACACCAGCGGCTAGGGCCCGACGTGCGGCACCACCGGAAAGCCGTGAAACTGGTGACCCTCAAAGCCCTTCTCACGTCCACGGCGCTCGCCACCCTGGATCCAGACGAGGCGTACCGTTTCTGCCTGGACGCGGTCTGCGAGGTGGTGTACTTCACCTCCAAGTGCGAGTACGGGCAGGTAGACGTGAAAGTCCCCGTTTTCCAGAAGAACCAGACCGCCAGCACGCCGGTGTGCTACTGCTTCGGCCATACCCGTGCCAACCTCGAAACGGCCACGCGGAATCAACAGGCTGACGCCATCCCTCCTCAATCCAGGCGCACATCAAAGCCGGCCGGTGCGGGTGTGAACGGAACAACCCCTAGGGCAGCAGCTGCCTCGGGAACGTCAACCGCACGTTGAGGACCCTGCCGGAGGCCAGCCATGCCTGAGGCCGCCACTCTCCCCGCGCCGATCGCCGGCTTTCACGTGACCTCATCGCTCACCTTTCCACCGGGGACGAACAACGCGTTGCCCTATGCTGAAGAAACCCATCAAGAACCTGTGCGCGTACCAGCTGCTGGGCAGCGTCCTGGTGCTCTGCCCCTGCCATCTCCCCCTCCTGCTGGCGCTACTTGCAGGTGGCGTAGGCGGAGGAGCGTTCACCTCCTTCCTCAGCCAGTACATGACCCTCGCGCTGGTGGTCCTCACCGCCTACTACCTCTTCGCCCTGTGGATGGGACAGCGGCTCCTCGCCCGCAACACAGCCTGCTCCACCCCGCACACCAGAACTGGAGGGCGGGATGACTGCTACTAAAGGATGCCTTCGGAAGGTTATCGTTCCGCTTCTGCTGGCTGTCGTGGTGGCTGTCCTGACAGCCGCGTTGCTCCGGCAGCAGCAAGCCCGGCGACATTCCGGCTGGCATCACCGGGGGCCAGGCCGTGTCAGCGAGCCTCCCTCAGCTTAGTGGGAGACGCTGCGGCTCGCTGATTACCAGGGCAAGGTTCTGGCGGTGAACTGCTTCGCGTCCTGGTGCGCATCCTGCTGGGACGAACTCAAAGGTTTCGAGCGGGTCTCCCGTAAGTACGCCAGCAAAGGCGTCGCCATTCGCGGAATCAGTACGGCAACGTCAGCACACGGGTCAGGCAGGCCAACGTGACTCACATTGACACGCAGCCGCCGGGCAGGATCATCCACCTGCGGACCCTCAAGGTGCAGTGCAGGACGGGAGACGCCTATCCGGCTTCGTATGCAGACAATTACCGGTTCTGGTCCGTTCCCCACCAGGGCAGGTTCGCGAACGGGTAGTGTGCGTCATTCCCTGCCTTCAGGGCGGCGTAGAACTCCGGGAAGTTGTACTGCGGCTGATACCCCAGTTCAGCCTTCGCCTTCATCACAGACCAGTACGTGTGCCCCCACATGGTCGACAGCTCAGCCAGACTCCCACCCTTCTGCGTGACGAGCTGGGAGAGGCCTGGATACTGAGAGTCCAGGAAGGCTACCGGATCTTCGCGCCAGCTGGGCCACTGCTCCTGAGTGAAGGGCACTTCCGCCATGATGTTGAACGCATCGCAGACGACCGTGTCGTTGGCCAGGCCCAGCAGGAACGCCTGGGCCACATCCCGGTCATCCACGCCGCCCTTGAGCAGCCGGAAGCCGTACCGGAGAAAATCTTCAGGGACGAACATGCCCAGGCGATACGCAATCGTCTGGATGCCGTGGCTGCGGGCGTAAAAGCAGGCGATTTCCTCTGACAGCGTTTTGGTGAGTCCATAAAAATCCGTGGGCAGGGTGGGCAGCTGCTCCGTCACGACCGCGACACTGTGCTCGGGCGTGCTGACACTCTCCCCATACACGCCCATCGTGCTGCATAGCAGCACCTTCCTGATGCTGTGCTCTCGCGCCGCTTCATAGACGTGGTACGTGCCTTCCACGTTCAGGGTCCAGAATTCATCCCGGGAATGGTTGCCCAGATGAACGCCGTGCAGCGCGGCCCCGTGCACGATGGCGTCGACGCCTTCTGCGGCCCGGAACACGTCCGCCTTGCGCGTCGCGTCACCCTGAATGAACTGAAGCGGCGTGTTCAGGGGCCGGAAGTCCATCAGCACCGGTGTATGTCCGCTGTGCTGTAAGGCTGGGGCCAGAACCCGGCCCAGATTGCCGCCTGCACCAGTGATCAGCACTTTCACCGCAGCCCCCATCGACCCGTCACGGATCTTGTTCTTTTCTCAACCCCGTGCGTGGTGGCCACCGTCAAGGCCATCCCGCTTCATTGCGTGGTGTGACGATCACTGTGTTCAGTACCAGTTCAGCAGGCGCGGCCAGCTGAAGATCAGCGGCGTGGCCCAGCCCACTACTGGCTCCTGTCACCAGGGCCACCTGTCCAGCGAGAGCATCAGAACTCACCCCCTGGCGTTCAGGCGTCATTTGGGCTTACCGGCGGTCACGGACTCAATCAGCTGGAGGTCGTCCTCCGTGAAGAGCGGCCGGGTGGACGCCCGCACATTCTGCTCCACTTGTTCCGGGGTCTTCCCACCGGGGATGGCCACCGAGACCGCTGGGTGATTCAGCACGAACCGCAAGGCCACCTCTCCCAGGGACCGGTGGGGAGAGGACAGGACGCGCAGCTGCTCGACCTGATCAAGCTGGGTCTGGTACCAGTCTTCCTGAGGCCAGTCGTGCCGCACGTCGCCTTCCGGAAAGCGGGTCTCGGCCGTGAACTTTCCGGTCAGCATGCCCATGCGCAGCGGACCACGCACGACCACCCCGATGCCATGCTGCTGGCAGTACGGCAGGATGTGCGTCTCGGCCTTGCGGTTGAGCAGGCTGTAATCCAGCTGCACCACGTCCAGCATGCCGCCTTGATTGAACGCCTGAACGTACGCGAAGTCACCGGTGGACACCCCGACCGCCCGCACCCGGCCTTCCTGTTTGAGCTGGGCAAAGGCGGTCAGAAACGCTTCTGTTTCCCGTGGGTTGTTCCACCAGATGTGGTCGAAGTACACGTCGATGTAATCGGTCTCCAGCCGGCGCAGGCTGTCTTCGAAGGCAGAGATGATCTTCTCGGGGCGGTCGTACACGGGGTCCTGGTTCGGGTCCCGGTGGTGGCCCATCAGGCCGCCTTTGGTGGCCACGACGATCTGATCACGGCGGTTTTTGATGACCTGCGCGACGAGGGTCTCACTGTGGCCATTGCCGTACACGTCTGCGGTGTCGATGAAGTTGACCCCCAACTCCAGCGCCCGTTCCATCGCGCGCAGAGAGGCGGTGTCCTCAACCGGACCCCAGGCGTCCCCCCCAATGGCCCACGCGCCAAACCCGATTTCTGAAACCTGAATGCCGGATTTCCCCAGTGCACGGTGTTCCATCAGTCGCTCCTTTCCATGTTGACCTTTCAGCCGGTATCGCTTCACCTTAAAGGCACGGGCATTCCGGACCTCTTGGCCGTGTTGAAGCCGTCTTTATGGAACCCGCTGAACTCACTTCACCTGATTGTCGACATTTGGCGGCGGGGGAACTTCAGCACCGGCTACGGCCTGTCGCGGGCGGGAAGGCACCTGCTCACCAGACTGGCCCACACCCGCCTGCACGATCACATGAATGCGCTCGATCACGTTGCCGCCCATGCCCTGACGGTTCCAGATGGCAGCTGAGCTGAGGGGCTGGATGTTCCCGGCTGTGTCCGTCGCGCGCGAGGATAGCACGTACTCCCCGGGCTGACTGACCTGCCACTCGGTGCGCCAGGGCGTCCAACTGTAGGGTCCCCCAGGCCGGCCCAGCTGGGCATCCTGCCAGGTTCTGCCGCCGTTGGTGCTGACCTCCACACGGCGGACCGCGCCGGTGCCGGACCAGGCCATCCCTTGCAGCAGGTGCCGGCCAGGGGCCACGAAGCGGTAGCGCGATATGGCGTCAGCCAGCCCGGGAGGTTTCATAACGGAATGCACCCGTTTGACTGTCACCGGGACACCTGGGTCGGTGGCGCTCTTCTGGTAGCGGTAAACCTTGGCCTGCTCCACGCCTTTGAATGGCTGGTTCAGAACCGTGATGGCGCGCAGCCACTTCACGCTGGCCATGCCGTACCATGTTGGCACGATCAGCCGCAGCGGAAAGCCGTGCTGGGGCAGCAGAGGCTGACCGTTCTGCGCCCAGGCCAGCATAACCCCGTCACGCAGGGCTTCCTTGATCGGGAGACTCCGCTCGAAAGCATGTTCGACCCCCAGGTCCACTCCGGTGTCCCAGCCGGTAAAAAGAACCTCGACAGCGTCATCGAGTAGCCCGGCTTCTTCCAGCAGGGGGCGCAGGGGCGTGCCAGTCCACTCGTAGTTCCCAATGGCTTCCTTGAACCACGGCACGTAGATGCCGCGCGGCTGGAAGGTCGAGCGGCCCGTTCCCGCGCATTCCATGATGACGGGTTCCGTCACCTGCTTCCGCGCCTTGATGTCGGCCAGGGACACCCGTTTGGGAGTGCGGACACGACCACCAATGGCGATCTCGTAGCCGTCGGCGCTCAGGTTCGGCACGTCGAAGTGAACCAGCAGGTAATGCATGCCCAGTGGCGTGACCGGCTGATCGAGGAATTCTGCGAAGTGCCCGTGGTTGCGGAAGGCCAGCAGCGTCTCTTTGTCGCTGTAGACGCGCTGGTTGGGTTGCGGGTCAGGACGTTTGGCGGTGGGCCGCTGCGGAATGTCAATGCATTTGGCGGACTGGGCCGAGGTGAATGAGCCTGTGGCCAGCGCACCCGCCGCGGCCGCACCCAGCGCCAGGAAGTTCCGGCGTGTCGAACCTGAAACGGTGGACAACTCTTCGGTGGGTAACACGGTGGTCGGCTCGTCATGCATGGCTGGGCTCCTTGGCGGTCGAGCATCCCGGTGCACCGTGTGCATCCGTGGATGAGGAGATTCGTGCGGAAGCAGGGGAGGTTCTGCTGCGAGAGGACAGCGGCGAGTGGCCTCTCGCAGGGGTGCCGTCCAAGCTGTTGTCCTTTAGCAAGATGTGAGGGGGACGGACAACTTCAGAACCTGATGCCGCGTCTGGCCTGCCGAACCTTGCTTCGGCGTGCGGTCAGCCACGCCACTCCTTCAAGGGTGAACAAGACCGCTGAGGCCAGGAGTATTAGGTTCCGCACGAACCACACTGATTTCACCTGCAACGGGTAAATGCCGTGCTCCCGCAGGTACTGCTCATTGACCAGCCGGGCCCCACCCTCGGAGGATCCCGGGAGAAAGGCCGCCGGGTCACGCACGATCATCAGTTGCGTGGAGCCGATCAGGGTGCCCGTCCCTGCGTCCCCGAAGAGGGAGGCACTCCCCGCGTCCGCGGGCTCGACGCGTTGCACCTGCTGGGCTCCCCGTGTCATCCATGCGGCAGTGGTCAGACTGGCGATCGCAACGATCAGGGCGAGCGCCATCATCAGCCGTGACACTGTGAGCGTCAGTGACTTCGACATGGGGTTACTTGTTGCTGGCGATGAACTTGACGGTGAGTGCGGCGTCGTTGTTCACTCGGCCGCCATTGGCGGTTGTGTTCTTCACGCCGAATTCGCTGAGTTTCATTTTGAATTTCGCAATCACCCCGAGCACGTCCCCTTTGGCTCCGAGCGCCCTGGTGGTCGCGTTGGCCGGAGTGTGGCGCACGGTCGCGTTCGCGGTGATGGCTTTGGTCACGCCGTTCAAGGTGAGATTTCCGTTGACCTGGTAGAGGTTGGCCTGAAGGTGTTTGACGGTGGTCACGACGAATTTCACGTCCGGGTTAGCATTGAAGTTGAGCCAGTCCACGCTGCGCATGTGTTCATCACGTTTGGTGATGCCCGTCTGGATGGTGGTGCCCTTAATGGCGATGGTGCCGCTTCCGGTGTTCGCCTGAGGATCGAAGATGACGCTTCTACTCAGGGTATTCGTGCGGCCGGTGAAGTTCTCTGCAACCGTTTTGAGTTCGATGGTGACGGCATTGTGTTTGTTGTGTTCAGTCATGACCGTGAATGTTTCTGGCGCAGCTGCGGCGGTGGACAGACTGGCCAGTAGGGCGAGGAGGGGGAATTTCGTCATGTCAGTCTCCTGGTGTGGTGAGTGGACGTGGGGTACTGGAGAGAAGGTCTGTTCTCGGTGGCCCTACTCCATCTTTTCGGAATACCTAAAAAAGAAGTTTGATACTCCTTATCTTTGCCGCATAGCTGCTGGAGTTGCAAGGTGAGCCGATCTTCATCGTTCAGCGGCCCTGGTGAGTGAATGATCGACGGCAAACGGCTCCTCACCGCAACGTGAAGCCCGCACGGGTGGGAACCTGTGCGGGCTTCACGGCATCACATCTGCCAAGGCTGAGTCCGGGGCAGAAGCCACTCCGGATGAAGTGAACGGCCTGAGACTGTTCGACCCGCCTCAGGGTTCACGACGAAAACGCCGGCGAAACCTCTGGTGAAGGGCTTGCGTCCGCTCAGCGGTGTCGGCCGCACGGGCGTCCATGATGAGTTTGCCTCCACGCGCGGTCGCGCCGACTACCAGTGCGGCGGACATCAGCACCAGGTTCTTCACGATGTACTGGCCTTCCAGGTTCGGCACCCAGGGCACGACGGTAAAGGTTTCCTGCGGGAAAAACACCAGCGGCAGGAAGGTGCCGGCCATCTGCGCGAACAGCAGCAGTAACGTCACGCGCAGGAACCGGCCGGTCAGCAGGCCCAGCCCGATGGCGCATTCCCAGGTGGCCAGCACTGGCAGGCTGACGCCCGGGGGCACGGTGCCGAACGTCAGGACGGAGATGGTCCGGGTCGCGAGGCCTTCAGCAGAACTTACGCCCGGGAAGAACTTCTGGACCCCGAACCAGAAGAAGATAATCCCGAGGGAGAAGCGCAGCAGCGTAATGCCGTGCCGTGCCCACCAGCCGATCAACTGGGCATCCAACAGATTGAGCTGCGCGCTGACCTGCGCTTTGCCCTGGGCGGTTAGGAGGGACTGAGGGCGGGGTAGTCCGGCGGTGTGGTCGGTGGGTTCAATACGGCTCATTCGGGCCTCCAGCAGGAACACCTTGAACTTCATTCCTGGTCTGAAGGGATATATGCGGAAAAGAGGGCTTCAGATGTTTGGGCGTGCCCTCATCCTGCTCACAGCCCCGGCCCTTGAAGCTGTTCCGGCCCGCCTGTCAATTCAGAACGGCAGCCGGTCTCTGAACCGCATGAGACGGGTTGAGAGCGCTGATGACGATCCTGGTACTGATCGGCGCATGACCTCCATGCGTGCCTCTTCCTCTATGAGATCCCGTTCCTTCTTTGCGGAGGTGGTTTGAGGTGGGATGCAAATGCGAGTGCGCCTGCTGCAAACCGCAGTTCGCGGTGCGGGTGCTGGACGCGTGGCAGGAAACGCCCACCATTCGTGTGACGCGGACGGTGAAACCGGCGGCGTTTCAGGCCACCTACCTCCACCTGGTCGTGTACCCCGACCCGGAGCAGCAGCGCACGGACGCGCGCGACCACTTCCCGGGGACTGAACGGTTTGGTGACGTAATCGTCCGCTCCGGCGTTGAGTCCTCCAGGCAGTCTTCCACCTCTCCCCGTGCGGTCAGCAGCAGCACTGGCAGTTGAGGAAACTCCCGGCGTGCGTATGCGGTCAGGTCCACCCCGCTCATACCGGGAAGCATCCAGTCGAGAATGGCCAGCTGCGCCGTGGCGAGCAGCGGCACCGCCTGAAGACCATCCTCCGTGCTGATCACGGCATGCCCTTCCGCCGTCAGGTACGCCGTGAGAATTTCGACGATCGCCGGGTCGTCATCAACCATCTGAACGACGGCCATTTAGCAGCTCCCGGGCACGATCATGGTGGCACTGTGTGGCGTGCCAGCAGGGCGGCTGGCCAGGAAGGAGCGCGTCAGGCCCCGGAAATGAAGTGGCGTTGCGCCAGTTGAGTTCAGGAAAAACAGCGTCATGTGCCTCCACGCGGATGCCCAGGCCACAGCCCGGGTTCCCGGCACCCTACCCAGTGACTGTAAAATTCCTGTTAAGCGGCGCCGGACAACCAGCGCATGCCCACCAGGAGGTTCTGACCCGTCAGTCGCCTGAAGAAGCTCGCCTGGTGCCGGCCAGCAGGATGAGGGAGGACATCGCCTTCCGCAGGGCCGCGCTGGCCAGTTTCTCAAACCCGACAAGTTCCTTGCTGTTCGGGAAGACCCGCAACGCCCGCTGCGTGACGTCCAGGGTCTTCTGGTGCTCTCCAGCCTGGGTCCACGCTTCAAACGCCTCCTGACGGTACAGGTAATACATGGTAGGAACACCCAGGCTGACTGCCCGGTCAAAGGACTCCGTGGCCGCCCGGACGTTGCCCAGCCGCAGGTGCGCCTTGGCCAGCCCCCACCACGCGTAAGGGTCCTTCGGCCGGGCTTTCACTTCCTGCTCGCCATGCAGCTTGAGATGCTGCCAGTTGGCGGCCGCGCTGAAGTCCGCGCCCAGAATCTGGCGGACTTCCGCTTCCCGGGCCGGTGGGTACGCCACTAGGTACTCCCCGTTGTAGTACTGCCACAGGGTCATCAGCTGGGCGGTGCTCAGCCGCAGGGAGGGACCCAGCAGGGGATCGCTGATCAGAAACTGCCCGGCGCTGTAACCGTACACCGTGCGGAAATGGGCCACGTTGCTGCCGGTTTGCAGGCGCTGTTGCAGCACGACCGGGAAACCACGCGCGACCAGCGCGCGGATCAACTCAGCGTCCCCGGCGTACCGGATCACGCTCTGAAGCCCACCGCGGCCGAGGTACGCGGCGAGTTCCAGGCTCGTCACCTGGGGATCACCAGGGTAGTCCTTCATGGCACTTGCCGCCTGGGCCTGCGTCACCTGGGTCCCGTAGTACCCGAGAAGGGTGAGGGCCGTGACAGGCGCGCAGTTATTCAGCGCCTGATAGTCATGCCGGATGTTCTTCAAGGTCACACTGGCCGGCTGAGCAGCCGCGACGCTCCACGCACACCACAACATCAACATCCACCGAAAGGTCATGCGTCATGATGTCGGGCAGAGCTCTTCTCTGCGTGCTGCGCAGTGCCTACTGCCTTGAGCATCAGCTTACTGTTCGCCTCGCCGACCCCGCAGGGTTGACCGGCGCCGTTCAGTTCTCGGCGCGGTTTATCGCACACTGAAGCCCAGGGAAAGCTGGTGGTGGCGGCCGGCGCCCGGACCTTTACGCGAACTTTACACGAGGGCACTACCGTGAAGGCATGAAACGAAATATTGCGATGGTGACACTGCTCAGCTTGACGACACTCGCCGCTGCCCAGGGCATGGATCACAGCAACATGCCAGGCATGTCCTCCAGCAGTGGGATGAACATGAAAATGGACATGAGCGGCCTGGAGAAACTCAAAGGTAAAGCGTTCGACCGTGCGTTCCTCAGCATGATGATCCCCCATCACCAGATGGCCGCGGATATGTCCCGCGCCGTGCTGCCGAAGACCAAGGACGCCACCGTGAAACGCTGGGCGAACGAGATTATCAAAGCCCAGAACATGGAAATCAAACAGATGAACACCCTGCTCAAAAGCCACGGCGGCAATGACGCAGCCATGGCCAACATAATGAAAAAGGGCATGAGTGGCATGGACGCCATGGTCACAAAGGCCAAGAACCCCGATGTCGCCTTCGTGCAGGGCATGATTCCCCACCATATGTCGGCCATCGACATGGCCACCATGGCCCTGGAGAAGAGCAGCAACACGACCGTCCTGAAGCTGGCGCGGGACATCGTGCGGGCGCAGGCCGTGGAAGTGCACGACTTCCGCATGTGGCTGATGAAACGCGGCCTCTGAATCCAGTCTGTCATCCGGGTGGAGCGTGATCACGCTCCACCCGTTGTCATGCCGCACTTTCAGGTCATTAGGAAAGGGGGGCCTAAGCCCCCCCCCGCGTCGTGCGTTCAAAGGACGCTGGCGTCAGTGACCGTCGTGGCTGTCCTCAGCCTCATGCCCGTCCGCTGCGCCGGTGACCAGGTGCGCGGCCTCCTCGGCTTCCACGGGGGTGGCTGCGGTCTCCGGAACGTCTGCCGCGGAGTGCTGGGCGGCGGACACGGTGGGGGTCACTTTCTCAGCTGCCACGCCGTGGCCATGGGCAGCGGGCGCATTCACTGATTTGGACAGCGCGCTGAGGCCGCCAAACAGCAGCGCCGCCACAGCCAGTGTCCCTGAAATCAGTTGCGTGACTTTGCGTCCCAACGTGAGGCCTTCACGCATCGCGAACGCCGTCACCGCCAGCAGCAGGCCCCCTGGAATCAGAATGGTGGAGTAGGGGGGGTTATCCAGGAAATGCTGAACGCCGCCGGTCATCATGCCCATACCCACGGACAGTACGAACGACACCAGCAGGAACTTACCCAGGGCGGTCCCGCGCTCGTTTTTGCGGATGACGTACTCCTGAAGGTAATTCCCGGCGGTGAAGCACACCACGCCCACAGCGGCGAGGGCCATGTAGAAGGTGGTGTTTTCTCCCAGTCCCAGGTGCACGATGCCGCCCGCGATAAAGCTGGTGGACGCCAGCATCAGAAAGTACGCGACGAAGGGAAGCAGCAGGTGACTGCGGACAGAGGTTTTTGCGGATCCGTCGGACGCAGGGAAGGAACTGGGTGCGGTTGAAGTCACGCTCGTAACCCTAGAGGTTTAATGTAAAGGTTGTGTTAGGCCGCCGGTGAGGGCCCTGTGTGATTTTTGATTTCATCCCCTTCACGGCCAGTGCGGCCCGGAACTTTGTCAGTTCCGGGCCGCACTGTGGCATGGGTATGAATGGCGCGGCTGCCGCTGATTGCCGGGCGGCGCGCGAGTCAGTCTGGCTTGAGGGTCTGAGCGAGATCGACGAGCAGTTCCTCGGCGCGCTCATAACCAGGCCTCAGGTACGCCATCGCGAAGGTCGTCCAGTCCTGCACTGCGCCGACCTCCTGATCACCCTCGTGAAGTTTGAGGTGCGGGTACACGCCGTATTCGACGTAGCAACCGTAGCGTTCAGCCAGCTCCTCCAGCCGCTGCGTGTTCTCGTCCGTCCAGGTCAGGACGTACGGCAGCTGGAAGCAGGGTTTGCCGCAGCTGCCCCCAGGCCGACCAGCGGGAATCCAGCCACGGTCTGGGTGTTCTCACGGGTCCGGACCCGTACAAGGAACGCGTGGCGGTTCCGGGCGACATCACGGTTGGGGAGTTTCTGGGCAGCAATCCAGGGGCCGACAGTCAATTTGGTCATCAGAAGATCCTTTCAGAAGGGGAAAGCAGGAGCTGTTCAGGCATGCACGGGTGAGGAAGCGACGGGCTGTGCGGGCACGGGATCAGGCCGGACCGGTGGGCGGAAGCCGCGCAGACGCAGGGCATTGGTCAACACGAAGACGCTGGAGAACCCCATAGCGGCGGCGGCCAGCACGCCGCCCACCGTGAAGATCTGGTAGCGCTTGACCTTGTTGAGGTTCGCTTCGAGGTTCTCGAGGTTCGCGGAGACGTACTGGAATTTCGCCCGGTCAATCAGGGTTGCAGGCCCCGAATGCCCCGGTCGAAGTTGTGATTCCCGAACGTGTCCGCATCGAAGCCCATGACGTTCATCACTTCGATGGCCGGCACTTCGTTGAAGAAGCTCGACAGGGGCGGTGAGGTCCCGGTTGCAGGTGTACTTCTGGGCGTTCGACAGCAGGTTCAGGCATCTGCCGCCCGCCATGAGACTTGCGCTGCTGATCACGCCCCCTTCATCGCATGATCGGGAGCGTGAACCCGAACGTTGCTCCCCCACCAGCGTGGCTCTGCGCGAACACCTCGCCCCCGTGCCGCTGCACGATCCGGCGCACATTCGCGAGTCCCACCCCCACACCCTCGAATTCTTCCTGGCGATGCAACCGCTGGAACACCGCGAACAACTTGTCGGCGTACCGCGCGTCGAACCCCACTCCGTTATCCGCGACAAACACGGCCGTCTCGCCGGCGCGTTCCTCTGCCCACACGCGGATTACTGAGACGTCCCGGGTGCCGCTGTACTTCAGGGCGTTGCTCAGCAGGTTCAGCATCACCTGACGCAGCATGTCATGATCCCCCATCACCAGCGGTAACGCCTGAACCTCCCAGCGCACTTCCCGGCCCAGCAGGTCCGGGTCGAACTCCAGGCGCACTTGCTGCACCAACGCGCCGAGGTCCACCGGTCCAAGCCGCAAGGGCAGGCGTGACGTGCGCGACAGGTCGAGCATTGCGTCGATCAGGGCATTCATGCGCTGGGCGGCCTCGTCCACGACCGTCAGGTACCGCGCCGCTTTCGGATCGAGGGTGCCCCCGAACGACTTGCGCAGCAGTTCATTAAAGCCCGCGATGTGCCGCACGGGCGTGCGGAGATCATGCGACACCGAGTACGCGAACGCTTCGAGCTCCTCGTTCGCGGCCGCGAGGGACGCAGTGCGCAGGGTCAGCTGCGCGCGTTCCTGCTCCAGTTGTGCTGTCTTACTCGCGCGGTCAAGGGCGAGCTCCAGACTGCGTCCCATCGTCTCGATCACCGCGCGGTCCGTTGCGGTCCACTCAGCCCCACCGAACAGTGCCACACTGAGAATGCCGCGGACGCGCCCAGATTCTCTTAGTGGCAGCATCGCGGTCGCCGTAACGTGGGTCATGTGCTTCTCCAGGCCATCCGTTGCCAGGTCGTACGGATCCAGGTACAGCACCTCACCCGTCTCGAACGGCACACGCAGGTTCCCGGTCTGCTCGTGTGGGAGTCCAGCCTCATGAGCCCGTTTTCGACCGTCACTGCCGTAGCCGCCCAGCATGCTCCGGACAAACCAAAGTTCGCCTTCACGCTCGTAGTACACGGTGGCCTGAATGGGCAGCAGCTCGTACAACTGTGCCTGCGCCTGTTGGATCAGGGCGTCCGGGTCCGTGCTGAGCGCCAGATCCCGCGTCCATTCCTCGAACGCGGACAGCACCTGGTTGCGCGCCTGAACTTCAGCGTTCTTCGCTTCCAGTTGCGCGACGCTCTGCGCACGTTCCAGGGCGAGACCGAGACTGCGTGACGCGGTTTCCAGCAGGGCCCGGTCGACGGCTGACCACGCGGCCGCCGTGCTGAACAGCCCGATGCCGAAAATGCCGTGCACTTCCCCCGCCACCAGGACGGGCAGGGCGGCACTGGCCTGGATGTGCCCCACGACCCGGGCGAGGTCATCGGTGGTCTGGTCGTAATGCTGTTGGTAGTACGCTTCCCGCGTCTCGAACGGGAAGCGCAGGTTCCCAGCCGACTCGTATGGCAACCCTGCCTCGAGCATCTGTTGCAGTTCAGGGTTACGCAGTGACCCGGTCAGTGACTTGAGGCGGAACACCCGTCCATCCAGTTCGTAGTAGGTGGCGACCCCGTCCGGCAGCCAGCGCAGCACGATTTCCTGGGCCCGCTGCACCAAGACATACGGGTCCGTTTCGAGACTCAGGTCACGTGACAGGTCTTCGAACGCTTCGAGGGCCTTGTTGCGTTGCTCCACGGCCGCGCGTTCCTGTTCGAGGCGTCGCGCCTGCTCGGTGCGCTCGAGGGCGAGCGTGAGACTACGGCCCAGCGCGCGCATCAGGCCTCGGTCGCGTTCCTGCCACTGCTCCCCGACGCGCAATCCCACCGTAAACAGGCCACGCACCTCATCCCCAACAAGTAAAGGATAAATGCAGGCTTGACCGAAGACATCCGTATTCTCGATGCCTTCACGGGTCGCGTCCCACCCGTCAATGAAGACCGGTTGCCTGGTGTGCACCGCCTGGGCGAAGGAAGGC
Organism: Deinococcus malanensis; assembly: GCF_014647655.1. Taxonomy (NCBI): domain Bacteria; kingdom Thermotogati; phylum Deinococcota; class Deinococci; order Deinococcales; family Deinococcaceae; genus Deinococcus; species Deinococcus malanensis. The sequence continues at coordinate 4,254 of NZ_BMPP01000014.1, read as the reverse complement.
ACGGCTTCCGGCAACCCGGTGCGGAGCATGCTGACCTGCTCTGCGGTGAGGTTCTTCCAGGTCAGTGCCTTCCAGAAGCCGTCATGAAGTTCGTAGTACGCGCTGCTGTACTCGACGAAGCGCGCGTCCATCACTTCGTACGCCTTGCGGCTGACCCGGAGAATGTCCGTCTCGGTCGCGACGAGTTCCGTGAATGCAGTGAAGGCCTCCAGCGCGGCCGCCTGGTCCGCGAGCTGCCGGGTGTGCGGGTCCCTCGTGGCTTGCAGCCTGGCGCGCTCGAAGGCGAGTTCTAGGCTGCGGCCCACCGCACGGAAGACTCCACGTTCTCGATCCGTCCACCTGTCCTGGTTGAGGACCCCGATGGTCAGCAGACGGCGCGGCACCCCATGGTGACTGTACGGGTACATGGCGCCCGCGCGGTACATGTCCGTGTTCTCGAGACCCTCCCGCCCGGCATCCCACGAATCGAAGAACACCACCTGATGAACCTGGAAGGGTTTCTGGAAGCCTGGTGCATTACTCGGGAAGCCTTGCCTGGCCGTCTGCACGAACGTCTCGTCCATGCCCTCGGTGAAGATCAGACCCTGCCAGCGGTCCTGGTGCAGTTCGTAGTACACGACGTGCACCTCACCCAGGACGGTCCGCAGGACATCGCGCGCCAGTCTGGCGAGACTGAGCGCGTCAGTGGTGTGACTCGACGCTTCCGTGAAACGCGCGAAGGCGTCGAGGGGAGCCGTGCATTCGTCCTCAAGGTGAGGACGCCGCGCGGCTCTGGAGGGATCGGACATGCCGGGCAGCATACGCCCGGAGGTGGAGAGACACAGGTCTATGCAGCCTGATGACTGTCCGAGCTTTTTCAGGAGCGCTGTGAGGCGAGTCTTGAGCCTGTCTGGCGGGCTGCAACCGTGAGTCTGCTCCGAGCCCGGGGTGCGCAGGGTGCAGGAAGGGGGGTACCGGAGCCGTGCCGTTTTTCCTCAGGGGCGGTCCGTTCCGGTGCAACGCGGACGTCATGGAACGGGTCGGCCTTGGTCGCGCCTGCCCAGCGGAGTGCTACGTACAGGTTGCGTGCGGCCGCCACGTACGTCCGGCCGGTGCTGGCCGACAGCCGCTGCGTTTCAAGGAGCCAGCCGACGTAGCCGCTGCTCATGTTGCGCCGGGGGCGAAGCAGAGACACGGCGTTGTCCTGTGCCCAGCCAATGAATTTCGTCATTCCAGTTTTGTAGGTCTTCAGCGTTTCGGTGCTGGCGCCGCGGGGCCCATGGTGAGGGAGGTAGCCTTCCAGCATGGCCCACAACGCGTCCACGTCGTAGTCCCGCGCCGCTATGCAGTGCAGCTCATCCTCCAGCAGGTCCGCCAGGCGCTACGCCCGCTGCGCCAGGTCAGCGCGGTACACCATGATTGCGAGACTGCTCACCACTCCATCGTACTGCCCATGCTGCGCCCTTCAGCGACTCCCCCTCAGGTAGCTGAACAGCGGATGAACGTCGCGTAGTAGCACATCCGATTCTCATCCCTTAGCGTGGCCAAAGCACCAGAGCGCGGACCAACTACCGACATTGAAGGTGTCAAACTTCCCTTCTTAACCTGATGAGGTGAAGTGTGACTTTGAAAGATGGCATCACAGGTTGGGAAGCTCGGCCTGACGCGGAGGTTCTTCAGGCCCTCGCGAGGCAGGACCTGAGTGCCCTCCTCGAACTACACCGGCGGTACGCCCGGCTCCTGTATGCCCTGGCCTGGAAAGAACAGCGTCCAGATCCCGAGCAATGGGTGCAGGACGTGTTCGTGTCCATCATGCACCATGCCGACAGCTTTTCCCGGACGTCACTCCACCCGCGGATTTGGATGGTCATGATGGCGCGGCGTGTCTCATCGTAGGTGGTCCGCAGTTCGCCCCTGACCGGATGGAATGACCTTCTCTGTTCAGCCGGACGGTTCAGGCTGGGATGACTGGAGCACCACGCGGTGAAATGCGAACCAGGGGGTCGTAGGGGCAGGAAGCGTGTGCCGCTCCTCCCCCTCGCCTGATCCGCTTGTATCCGTCCTCGAGGCAGGATTCGTAACGTCACCAGGCCCGGGAGCACGTAGGGCCTGGAGTAGCCGCGCATTTCCCTGGTCTCCGCGCAGGAGGAAGGTCATGAAGGAGCACCGGGCGCCGGAACCTGGCACAAGCCCGGGATGGAGCAGGCTCGTCATCATCGGCGGGCAGGAAGCAGAAGAAGGCCCCCGCGACGTTCTACGTGTGGTGATCCGGCGGGTCGGCGGGAACCTGACTGACGCTCTGCATTCGGCCAAAGCAGCGACCACGTGGAAAGACTACGGTACTGGCATGACTTCCGATGAAGGCTCTTCCGCACGCTTCCTTCGCCTGCGTGAGCAGACCGTTCCCAGCCGGGCCGACCCTACCCCGGTTCCGGCACAGGGCACGCTGTCACACCGACTACGCTGGCATCAGCCCCTTGCGGAGCATGAACTGGCAGCTGACCTTCAGGCTCAGAGTCTGAAAGTGCCGCAGGTCGAGTGAGGGGCTGACACCGCCTTTCCTGCCTGGTGGAAAGGCGGGCAGTGATGACCGGCGCGCTGCGACCTGGGGCGTACCATGACTGGGACCTCTGAAGTGGCACGCGGGTTGTCCTGCCGTCTCCGTAGGGAAATCCTCTGCCGTTCGTGCGGTAGCGAGTATCTCTGGCATCTGAGCAAGGGCACCACTCACAGGGTCATGCGATACGACACCCGCTGTGAAGCTCCTCAAGACGCCCCCGGCGTTACGCCTCGTCTTTCAGGCGGTCCACGCTCAGCCGTTGGTTCTCCGTGACGTCCCTGAACATCAGGGTGCTGCGTTCCTCCAGGTCTCTGGCCTTGCGCCCGTAGGCTTCGGCCAGCCACCCATTCCCGGCTTCCGCGAACTCCCGGCCGGTGTTCTCCAGCAGCATGACGGCTTCTTCCATGGTGCGCATCGTCCGCCACAGGGTCTCCTCGACGTGCTCGGTCACACTCACCAGCAGCGTGTCCCCCGTGTACGCATGTCCGGTGTGACAGCGGTACCGGGTAAACCCACCTTCCTTGATCTGCACCAGCACGCCGCCGCATTCCGGGCAGGTCTGCGGCGTGACCTTACCAAACTCCATCACGCCTTTCCGGAAGGCGTGATCGCTCAAGGCAATCTTCACTTCGGTTTCGACCCGGTGCTGAGTGTCCTGATCGACCGTGATCCGCCCGGTGCCCTCAGGAGCTTGAGCCACCAGGCGCACCAGCAGGGCACCCAGATCCTGACCGCGCACGGTGTGATCGACCTCGACCTGGGTCAGCGCACTGGTTGGCATGGACTCATGGTCCGCGTCCCGCGGGTCCTGCACGACCGCAATGCCGCCGAACTCCTTGATGGTCCACAGGCCGGAGGTACCGTCATCGAGCAGGCCGCTGAGCACCACCCCGATCACGCCTGTTCCCGCGCTGTACGCCGCTGAGCGGAAGAGGGTGTCCACTGCCGGGCGCGCCCGGTTCTCCTTGGGTCCCTTCTTGACGCTCAGGCACCCGTCCTGAATCAGCAGGTGGTGATCGGGAACCGCGCAGTAGATCCGGCCTGGCCGGATGGGTTCGTCATCCTGAGCGAATGAAGCCGGAAGAGGGCCGGCCCGGCCGAGAATTTCGGGCAGGTGGCTGGGAGAGTAGGCCGGGATGTGGGTGGTCACGCAGATGGCGGCTGGGAAATCGGCGGGGAGGTTCGCCGCGAGGTCGATGAGAGGCCTGATTCCTCCTGCGGAAGCGCCGACGACGACCAACCAGTGCGAAAGCATTTCTCACTGTGTGTAACCGCGCCATGAGAGGGATGCCGGGTTCCTGAAGGAGGCCCCGGAAAAAGGCATGGGTCCTCCATGGACTCTGTCCGACGTCTCCAATAAAGCCCGCTAGGCCGAGTCATTGTGCACGTTCTGGTCCGCTGGCGATCCGGAATCCAAGTTACTCGTGAACCGTGGGTTGTCTGGGCCACGCGAACCAGAAGGTCGACCCCCGATTGACTGCCCCTTCACCCCACGCCCGGCCACCGAACCGCTCGGTCACCCGCCGCACCACCGCCAGTCCCAGCCCGGACCCCTCGTACACGCTCGACGGATGCTGGCGCTGAAACAACCGGAACAGCCGCTCCTTGTGGCGCATATCGAACCCTACCCCGTTGTCCTCCACGCCGATCACAAACTCCGCTTCCGTCTCCCGCACGTGAAGGTGGAGGCGGGCTTCTGCTCGGGTGCGGGTGTA
>NZ_BMPP01000013.1 GCF_014647655.1 Deinococcus malanensis | reverse complement strand
AACGTGGAGGAGCTCAAGGCCCGGTTGATCAGCGCTTGGCAGCGTGTACGATACATCCAGCTTCCACAGCACTTGATGGACTCAAACTTATGCCGAGATCAATAGAGGTGGCTGGCGCCGCCGGATTACTCCTGAACGCCATGAACTGAACTGCTGCTCACCAGAGACACTGGGTCACGGCCGCTGGTACTAGAGGCCGGGAAAGGTGTCATCCTAAAACGGGCTTAAGTTTTGCGAGCATCAGAACGGTGGCAGCGACGAAGTGAAAGCCGAGCAGGGTGGACGAGAGGCGCTCCAGGTCCCGACCAAGGCGACGGAAACGTGATAACCAGGCCAGAGAGCGCTTGACCACCCAGTGTTTGGGCAGCAGGACAAAGCCCCGTGAAGCGTCAAGACGCTTCACGACCACCAGCTCGATATTGCTATTGCGAGCCGCTTCGAGTGTTGCCTGCCCGGTATAGCCCTGATCGGCATACACCACTTCCAGCATCCCGCCGGTGATCTCCTGCGCTTCCCTGCGTTGTCCAGGCGCTGGTCTCAAAGCCATGTTCGCGGGGATCGTCTTCGATGATCGCCTGAATCACCGCTTGTTAATCCGCACTCAGATGATGCGGACGGCCAGTGGAGCCGGAAGCGCGCAGCGCTTCCTCGCCTCGCTGGCGAATCCGCGCACGCCAGGCACGGATGTCACTTCTGCAACGCCGAATTGCTCAGCGAGGTCACGGTCCGTCCGGGTGCGATCATCCAGGAAGGGTTGACCTGCAAGCCGACGTTCTTCCTGTTGGGTGCGGGTCAGCCGGGCGGGTCGCCAGAGTGCGAAGGACATACCATATGTTACTCACTTACGCACAGATCAGTAATGGCAGGCAACCGGGTACAGTGCGGCTAAGCATAAGCAGCTGCTGTAGCACAAGAGAAGAGGGCAACCCTTGAGATTCTGCCGAAGTCTGTTTCCTTTGAAAGCCGTGATTGCTCGGTCGGCATGTATGGATGCTGATGCCGTCAAGGGGATTTCCGTTCTCCTATACCCGCAAGAAAAGTATCACTCGCAGCGTAGGCGCCAGAAGAGAGAAGGGGGGCTGTGAAAAGCAGCAGCCCCCCTTCTCTCTTCTGGCCTAGATTATTAAATAAATTGGATCCATCATTCTTCTTGCTGCCCCTGGACGCAGAGGCGAGGTCTCGACTATCGTAAAAACGTCATCCCAGGCCAAATACCAGGGAAACAGTTCCGCCTCGACTGATAGGGAGTTGTGCGCGCAGCACTTCGGTGGCTGAGGAGGTCGCCGCTCTGGAGTTGACTGGCACGCCAGCGGAATCATCCTGAGGACAACCATCCTCCCTTGACACAATCTGACGGACCTCCGAAAGCTTCACACGCTTTTGTCTTCAGATGGAGTCAGACACAGTTTGGCAGCTGCCAGGTCCCAGAACGCGTGTCCAACGCTCTTAAAAAGTCGTGGGCCTTGACGGGGCACCGCACCACCCAGCAGGTCACGAAGGGTCAGAACGGCGTCCCACTCGACCCTGGCCTGGAGCAAGTCGCCTGCCTCGTGCCGCGCACCTATCAGGTCATCCACCACGATGCCTGCCCGCTCGACCAGACTTGACGGAATCTCCTGCATGTCGGGCCTGAACGCGCCCACGGCCAGGATCAGCACGTCATCACGTATCAGGTCCGGCATGACTGGAGACACGCTGGTCGTCGCGGTCACGATAACCGCGGCCTCCCGCACCGCCTGCTCCAGGTTGGCGGCGGCCCTGATCCGGAGCCCACGTTCTTTCCCCCAGGTAACAAGGGCACGCGTGCTTTCAGGGCGAGTTGAGCTGCACCAGACTTCGCGCGGTGGGCCGGCCTCAGTCAGGGCTTCCAGATGCGCCCGGGCCTGCTGGCCAGCCCCGATCATCAGCAGTGGTCCCTCGGAAACGCCCCACGTCTGGGCGGCGAGCAGGCTCAGAGCGGCGGTACGCAGGGCCGTGATGGCTGGACCATCCATCACCGCCAGAGGCTCTCCCGACCGAGCGTCGAGGACAAGAACCTGACCCTGGACCACCGGCTGGCCAGAGCGCGCGTTCTCCAGGTGCACCGTGACGGTCTTGACGACAGCGCAGTGTTGATCGGCAACGGGCATCACCAGCAGGGCGCCGTCCGACGGCAGGGGGAGTACCTGTCGTGGGGGAGCGACCGGGAGCACATCGGAACGCAGGAGATCCGCGATGGCCTCGGCCACAGCCCCATACGTGGCCCGGTGTCTGACCTGCCGGGCATCGAGGATCAGCATGGACCCCTGACCCCATCGCTGGCGCGATGGGAGGGCGCATCCACACGATGCTTGACGTGGGCAGCGGCAAAGTCGCTGTCAGGCGAGGGTATGCGGACCATTATGAATGGGCCTTCTGCACCAGTCGTGCGCAGGTGACGGGAGGTCAGAGGGGGCAAAAGATCTCCTGGGAAAAGGGGATGTGTGGGAAGCAGATGCTGCGGACGGGGGCCCGCAGACTACCACCCGCCCCACTACTGTCCGGAACCCGCCGGCCGGTCCAGGCCACAGAAGCATCAGGCGGCTCAGAATAAATCGCTCTGCTGCAAAAACAACCTGGGGTCCTGGGAATTTCGAAAACCCGGGCTGGGTCACAAACAGGGAAGCACAAGTCAGAGGCTGGATTCGCCTTAGGGACCCGCGCCGTTATGAGTCAGCCGAAGGGCTGTCAGCACGTGGTTGCCCATGGCGAGCCCCAGTTCGTACTCCCCGTACAGGACATCACTTGCTCCCAGATCCTGCAGTGCCTGCTGCGTGTGCTCGTCGTGACTCCGGGCTGTGACGTACACCGCCGGGTTCACACGGCGCACATGCTCCACGATCAGCTGTGCCTGAATGGCATCCGGGGTCGCGATGACCACCACGCTGGCCTCACCGAGCCCAGCCTGCCGGAGCACCGACGTCCGCGCAGCGTCCCCGTAGATGGCAGGAATGTGCGACGCACGTAGTTCGTCAATGCGCCGTTCGTCCTGCTCGACCACCACGAACGGCACGTTTTTTGCCTGGAGCGTCTGGGCAATCATGCGCCCGACCCGGCCGTACCCGATCAGCACTGCATGACGCGTCAGACCGACAGGCGTGCGGCTCTCGGGCGCATCCTGAGGGGTGCGGTGCCGCTGCCATTGCTCAATCACTGGAATCAGGCGGAACAGGAACGGGTTCAGGATGATGGAGACAATCGCGCCGGCCAGGATCAGATTCTGTCCCTGCTCACTCAGCAGGTCGAGGTCGCGGCCCAGCGTCGCCAGAATAAACGAGAATTCGCCGATCTGCGCCAGTGAAATGGCGACTGTCAGGGCAGTCGTGAAGGAGGCCCGCAGGAGGCGCATAGTGATAAAGGCCACCAGTGTCTTGGCCACGATGATCAGCAGCGCAGTGGCCATCACGAGCAGCGGTGCCTGAAGAAGGATGGCCGGGTTAAACAGCATGCCTACCGACACGAAGAACAGCACCGCGAAGGCGTCCTGAAATGGCAGGGCGTCTTCCGCCACCTGATGGCTGAACTTGCTTTCGCTGGCGACGACACCGGCCAGGAACGCCCCCAGCGCAAACGATACCCCGAACAGCGCACCGGCCACATAAGCGATCCCGAGAGCGGTGCCCAGCACCGCGAGCGTGAACAGTTCCCGGGAGCCGATCCGGGCCACGCGAGCGAGCATCCACGGAATGAAGCGCCTTCCCGCCAGCATCATGACCACCACAAACAGGAACATCTTGGCCAGGGTGAGAAGCAACGAAAAGCCCAGTGTCCGCAGGTCCAGCTCTCCCTCACCGCCACCGAGCAGCGGCGCCAGGGCGGGCAGAAGCACCAGGGCCAGTACCATGACGAGGTCCTCGACGACCAGCCAGCCCACCGCGATCTTTCCGTTGGTGGTATCGAGCGTTCCTCGTTCTTCCAGCGCGCGCAGCAGCACCACGGTGCTGGCCACCGACAGCGCCAGGCCGAACACCAGACCCTCCCCCAGTGACCATCCCCACAGCTGGGAGACGCCAGCACCGAGCAGGGTGATCAGCACAATCCGGAGCATCGCGCCAGGAACGGCTATGCGGCGCACGGCGAGCAAATCGCTGATGGAGAAGTGCAGGCCGACGCCGAACATCAGGAGCATCACGCCGATCTCGGACAGCTGGGCAGCGATACTGGCGTCGGCCACGTAGCCGGGCGTAAAAGGACCGACGGCCATGCCCGCCAAGAGGTAGCCGATCAGGGGGGGCAGGCGCAGGCGGGTGGCGAGCAGGCCGCCGAAGAAAGCGAGCGTGAGGCCAATGGCAAGCGCGGAAATCAGCTCCGTGTGGTGCGGCATGCGGCCTCCAATCAGGCGTCAGAGGGAGGCGAGGTCTCGTGTGGGAATTCCTCCTTCAAAAAGGCCTGGAAGGTGGTCTGGAAGTGTTCGCCTTCGGTGGGCAGCCCGGCCGCCTGGGCGGCGTCACGGATGGCGGCAGACAGCAGTTGGGAAGCGGCGCGGGTGCGGCTGGCATGCATGAGTTCGGCAAGTTGCGCGAGCCAGTACACGTCGATGGCCTGCAGGCGCAGGGTGACTTTTCCTTCTGGCAGATCTCCTTGATGCCCGCGCGCGGCCTGTTCCTCCAGAGCGTGACGGATCAGGGTCTGAACACGCGAATTTGACTTTGTTGCCATTTTTTTCTCCAATAAAAGCTTATCACAAATGGCAATTTGCCAGCTCACGTGCACCTGGCCGTAGTCAGAAGAACATCATTCTCCGGTGGCCAGGGGCGTGACGATACCCTCTGGCTACCAAAAGGTATGGACTGAAAAGGTCCGCTGGGTACACGACCACTTGCGAAACTGGGGTCAACGCCAGAAGGATGATGCCGTTCATACGAACGCCCTTCCACGCACGACACCCTGGCCATCTGCAGACCCATAAAGTCAAGTGCTTGATATGCTGCCGTCCTGACCGGAGACTCGGAAGAACTCTCCAGCAAGGTCTGCCGGAATGCCTCTGGGCAGAACCCATTACGTGAGACCCGGGTTGGGGCTGCTCCTTATGGCCCCCTCGATGAAAGCTGCCATCTCACGGGCAGACGGGTGGCCCTACATGCAGCCGTTCAGGGAAGTGCAGCGGCGGAGCGGGGTGTTTTCCTGGGGGAGAACTTCGCTGTACACGGTGGGCCCCACCAGGTATCCGGTCAACGTTTGACAATGGCATGGGTTCGCGATGGTGGTTGCAGAACCACAGATGCCTTGATGAGTTTGACCCCCGCTGGAGCTCGACGGGAGCAAGGTAAGCCTGTGCCGTCATCAATAATAGACGGGCACATGACGTCCCGGGATACACGTCCAGCCGTGTGCACTGCCCCCAGAACGACGGTCAACCGCTCTGCGGGCGCTCCTCGGACGCCCCTTCGTCCCGCACCGCCCGTGGATCGGACCCCGGCCGGGGCACCGCCCGTGGCGGGTTCACGGCCAGGTCTGCCAGGACCTGCTCCACGGCGCGTTCCAGTTGCGGGTCACGGCCCTGCGCCGCAAACTTCGTGGAGAGCTCAACCTCTATGTCAGGCGCCACGCCCACGTTCTCGACCTCCCACTCGCCCTCAGGGCTGAAGATGGCGAGGCGGGGCGAGGTCACCACGCCGCCGTCGATCAGGGGCGGATAGTCGTAGATACCGATGAGGCCGCCCCAGGTCCGCTTCCCGACAATGGTGCCCAGCCCGCGCCTGCGGAAGAAGTGCGGCAGCGCGTCTCCGCCGGACCCGGCCAGTTCGTTGATGACCATGGCTTTCGGCCCGAAGATCGACGCGTTGGGTGAGGCGAAGGGACGTCCTTCACGCGTGGCCCAGTAGCTCAGCAGGGGTCGGTCCAGCAGATCCACGACGTAATCCGCGACAGAACCGCCGCCGTTGAAGCGCTCGTCGAGCACGACAGCCTGCCGGTCCAGCTGCGAGAAGTAGTACCGGTTGAACGCCTCGTACCCGACGCGGGCAGTGTCCGCCATGTACACATACGCCACACGCCCCCCCGACAGTTCATCGACCCGGCGGCGGTTCTCCTCGATCCAGGCGCGCAGGCGCAAGCGGCGCTCGTCGTCCACCGGACGCACGGTAACGGTCCGGGCATCGGCGTCGTCGGGCGTGGGGCTTACCCGCAGCTCGGTGACGCGGTCGGCGGTCTGCTCAAATAGGGCATGGACGCTGTCGGGGGCGTGCAGGGGCCGGCCGTTGACAGCCAGAAGATATTCACCCTCGCGGACGTTCACCCCGGGTTCGGTGAGAGGCGCGCGCAGGTCCGGGTTCCAGTTCAGGCCGCTGAGAATACGCTGGAAGCGGTACCGGCCGTCGACCACCTCATAGTCCGCGCCGAGCAGCCCGACACGCGCTGCGGGCCCACGCGACAGGTCACCGCCGTTCACGTAGGCGTGGCCCACGACCAGTTCGCCCGCCAGTTCGGCAAGCAGGAAGTTCAGGTCCTCGCGGTGGCCGACGTGTGGCAGAAACGCCCGGTGGCGCTGCGCGATGGCCGCCCAGTCAAGGCCGTGCATTCCCGGGTCGTAGAAGAAGTCGCGGTGGATCCGCACGGCTTCCTCGTAGATCTGCGCCCACTCCGCGCGGGGATCGACGCGCACCTCCAGCGCGTCGAGGTCCAGGCGGCCATCCTCGGGTTTGGGCGATTTGGTCACGCTGACGACGGCGTAGGTGGCCGGCTGCCCGCTGGCGTAGATCAGCTTCTTCCCGTCCGCACTGACGCGGTAGTCGCTGACCTTCCTGGTGAATTCGCATGTGGCGCGAGCTTCGGTGTCCCAGGCCTGCAGGGTGTGGGTCTCGGCCGTCTGTTCCGGGGTGACCTGGGCGGTCCGGTCGCGTTCCAGGTAAAACACCCGGCCCTCGGCCGTCTCCAGTCGGGAATACTCCCCCGGCGCGACCGGCAACGCCACGATGCGCTGCCCAAGGCCATCGAGGTCAATCCGGACGGGTTCAGGCGAGTCGGCGTCGCCAGCGGTGGCCTCAGGCGGCCGGGCGGCCGGTTCCTCGTCGCTCTGCGGTGCCAGCGGGGAGGGGTCGTCGCGCCGCAGCACGGCGACGTACAGGCTGCGGGTGACGGGCCGATCGTACGATGACATGTCGAGCCAGCCGGTGTTCAGGCCATAATTCACGCTCGCCGCGAAGTACAGCAGTCGCCCATCACGGCTGAACCGGGCGCTGATCGCGTCGCTCATGCCGTCGCTGAGCTGGTGCGACCTCCCACCCGCGACGTCATGAACGAACACCGCACGCAGGTGATTCGGAAGCCGCCGGGTGTAGGTGAGCCACTGTCCGTCCGGAGACCAGGCTGGGTCCAGGCTGCGCACCGGGTGGTCGTAGGTGTCGGTGTCGACCCGCACGACCCCACCCGTCTCCAGCACCAGGTAAGCGAGGTTCAGCGCCTTGTCGGTAAACGCGATGCGCGTTCCGTCAGGCGACCAGACCGGGCTGTAGTAGAACGACGGCGTCTCACCCAGCGTGTAACTGCGGCGCACGGCACCCCTCTGGTCGGCAACGACCAGACGGTACTCACCGCTCGCGTCCGAGAGGTACGCGACCGCCTGCCCGTCCGGCGACCAGACCGGGTCACGTTCACAGACGCCGGGTGTACCTGTGAGGTTACGATGATCGCCCTTGCCCGCCGGCATGGTCAGGACCTCGCCCCGGGCGGCGAACACAGCACGCGCACCGGTGGGCGAAAGGTTGAATGCCGTGACGTGCTCAGCGGCCTTCACATAACGCGCACGGGTGTTGGGAAGGTCGGCGGTAATCGAGATGGTCAGCGTTTCCGGGGCCTCACCGGGGGTAAGGAGATGCACCCTCCCACCCTGCTCATAGGCGAGGCGGCCCGCACCCGACGTGAGCGAGCGCACGTCGAAGTCGTCGTGGAAGGTCACCTGCTCGGCGCTTGCCAGGCCGGGAACGTGCCGCCACACATTCATGACGCCCCGGCGGTCCGAGAGAAAGTACAGGCTGTCTCCCAGCCAGCAGGGAAAGGTGTCGGAGGCGTTCTCGTGGGGAACGTCCTGTTCGTCAAGGCTGCCCAGGTCAAGCAGGCGGACCGGCACCGTCATGCCGCCCCGGTACCTCTTCCAGGACCAGAAGGGCTCGGGGTACGGCGTGTAGGCCAACTGGCGTCCGTCGGGTGAGTAGGCGCCGCGCTCGGCCATCGGCATGGGCAGCGCGGTGGGATGTCCGCCTTCCAGGGGCAGGGTGTACAGCCGGCGGACGCGCGCGGCGATGGTCTCGCGTGCGGAGGCGAACAGCACCTGACCGTCGGGAGTCCAGCCGCGCATGAAGTCGTCCCCCGGGTGGAAGGTCAGACGCCGGGGCGTGCCGCCCTTCACCGGCACGACGTATACGCTGGCAGGTCCGTCATCGTGGCCGCTGAAGGCCAGAAAGCGGCCGTCCGGCGAGAAGTACGGCGAGTGTTTGTGCCCGGGCGAGGCGGTCAGGCGCCGCACGTTCCCGCCGTCGTGGCTCGACAGCCACAGGTCCCCGGCGTAGACGAAGGCAAGGTGGTCGGCACTCAGGGCCGGCTGGCGAAGCAGCAGCGTCTCGGTCAGGGGCATGGACGTCATGGGGAACTCCTCAGTGGTTGGGATGTGCATCGGCTTGCCGCGAGCTTACCGCGCCGTACGGCAGGGGCCAAATCGTGCGCTTCCCCACGGCTTCCGGGTTGCTTTTCCGGTGCAGGGGCATTCATGACCCGGCCGGCAGCCTTCTCCCACGCTGCCCAGGCGTGCCCAGACCACGCCGGCTCCATTACGCGCCCGACGTGCCTGCAGGGGCAGGCCACTGCAGGACGGTGCGCAGGCTCCGGCCCAGGATCCAGCCTTTCTCCTCGGATGACAGCTCGGGCGTGTCGCGAATGTAGTACAGGGACTCGGCCCAGGAATGGTGGTCCCGGCTTTGCGTGTGGTCACTTCCCCACATCACCCGCTGGGGCCCGAAGGCTTCCACGACACGGAGCAGCATGGCCAGCACGTCCGGGTAGGGGTAGGCGCCCCCCGACAGGCGCGGCGCGTGACTCCACTTGAGCGCGACGTTGGGAAACTGCGCAAGCGCGAGAACGTCATCGAACCCCGACAGGCGGTCGTCGTGCAGGCGTCCCGGCGCGAGCGTCACGCCGCAGTGGTCGACGATGACCGGGACATCCGGAAAGGCATGGAGGTAGGGGTGCAGCAGCCGTGTGCGCCCCGGAAGCAGCACGAAGACCGGCACCCGGTGCCGCTGGGCAGCGGCGAACAGCGGTGCGTCGGCGCCCTCAGCAAACTGCTCGAAGCCCTCGGGCGTCCAGGGCACCACGCGCAGGGCCTTGCGCTGCGGAACGGTCCGGATGCTGCCGACCAGCGCATCGAGGTCGGGGTCCCGGCGGTCAAATCGCACGAGGTACGCAAACCGCTCGGGATAGCGGAGCGCCGCTTCTTCCGCAAGGGGAAACACCTGCCGGAAGGCCCCTCCAGGCAGTTCATATCCCGGCAGAATGCGGCTTTTGGCATCAAAGGCCCAGTACTCGTCATAAAGCAGGGCGCTAACCCCGACCGCGTCCATGGCAGCCACGCCCGCGTCGAGGGTCCCAAGAAGATTGAAATGCACCTGCGCGTCGACGATGTCCATGCTGTGCGCTCAGTGTAGGCGCCTGCCCGGCGTGGCAGGTGTTCCGCGCCGACCCGAGTCCTGGTCACCCCACAGGGTGTCTTTCAATATCCCGGCTTTCCTCTTGGCGGAACCTACTGGAAGTGCACCTGCACGGATGCACGATCCAGGCGCAGCCGGGCCCCGCGCAAGTTGACCTGGGTACTCTCTCCAGGTGGCAAGGCTGGCGTGCTGAGCGCCAGCGCGGTCGGTGACAGTCACTCTGACTACTGCCGGGGATGACCGGGTGGTCGGGGCCAGTTGTGACGCACCGGGGCGGATGGGTCATGCCTGAGAGTGCAGGTGGGAGGACAGCGCGTATTGAGCGTTCTCCCTTTGGGCGCCGGATTTAATCGCGTTTGTGAACTGATCGGCACCCACTTGTCCGCGGTCATCGGGCCGAAGCCAGTCAGGCTGCCCCGTGCGTGAGCATCCGGCACGCTGGCCCAACATCACTGCCCTTTGAATCCCCTTGAACCCCGTCAGCGTTTCAGGGGGTTCAAGGGGCGAAATATCTGGATAAACAGACTGCCGTGACGCCACGATGCGCCTACACTGTCGGGGTGATCACGCTTAAGGACGTCTGTGGAGCTGCCGGGAGGCTCGCGCCGCACATCCACCGCACACCGGTCCTGTCGTCGGGATCGCTTGACCGTCTGCTGGGCCGCGAACTGCTTTTCAAGAGCGAGCACCTCCAGAAGACCGGCAGCTTCAAGGTGCGCGGGGCGCTGAACGCGGCGCTGCAGCTTGGCGGCCCGCGTGGACTGGTGACCCTGTCGAGCGGGAACCACGCGCAGGGCGTGGCCTTCGCCTCGCGCGTGCTGGGCGTCCCCTGCGTCGTCGTGATGTATGAGGACGCCAGCGAGACGAAGAAGGCGGCGGTGCGTTCCTACGGCGCGACGGTCATGGATAAGGGCGTCACCCGCCTCAACGGCGAGGAATTCGTGCGTGCTATCGCCGCCGATCGCGGCTTTCACTACATCCACGCCTACGACGACCCGCAGGTCATGGCGGGACAGGGCACGCAGGCCCTGGAATTCACCGAGCAATCAGAGGCACCGGATGCGGTCCTCGTCGCTGTGGGTGGTGGCGGCATGATCAGCGGCATCGCGACCGTCATCAAGGCGGTGTGGCCGGATACGCGCGTGATTGGCGTCGAGCCCGAGGCAGGTGACGACACGCGCCGAAGCCTCCTAGCGGGTGAACGGATCCGGCTGGAGGCGCCGCCCCGCACGGTTGCGGACGGCGTGCAGACCATGATGCCGGGTGCCCTGACGTTCCCCGTGGTGCAGAAGCATGTGGACGAGGTGCTCGCCGTGCGGGAGGAGAGCATCCTGGAGGCGCAGCGCCTGATGATGCGGCACCTCAAGCAGGTCGTGGAGCCCACGGCAGGTCTGCCCCTCGCGCCGCTGCTGGAGGGCGCTGATCTGCCGCCCCGCCTGGGGATGTTCGTGTGTGGCGGCAACTGGCTGCCCTGATGGACGGGGCGTGGTAGAACCTCCCCCATGTCACGTCAGAGCTTCACGCCCGAGCATGCCCCGGCAGCGGCCGGGCCCTACTCTCACGCTGTCCGCATCGGTCCGTTTGTTCACACGGCGGGTCAGGTGGGGGTGGACCCACAGACCCGAGCCCCTCGTGAGGGCGTGGAGGCGCAGACCCGACAGGCGCTGGAGAACGTGCGTGCCGCCCTCGCGGCAGCCGGAGCCGGCATGGGTGACGTGCTGCGTGTGGGCGTCTACCTGACCCGAGCCGAGGACTTCGCAGCGATGAACGCCGTGTACCGTGAGTTCTTCGATGCACCCTACCCGGCCCGCAGCACCGTGTATGTGGGCCTCAATCCGGGCCTGCTGGTAGAGGTCGACGCGCTGGCGGTCCTCGAATCCTGACGCTGCGGTGGGGAGCAGGGCGCGGTGACACCTCCATGAGCTCATGGCTGGCAAAGCCGACAATGTGCCGCACCGGAGTCCGGAGGTCATGCGGGCCTGAATAGGCGAACGCCTCGAGTTCCTCGTTCGCCTATTCGAGCCTGCGAGGCTCTTCGGCCAGGTGGGCAACATGCCAGCAGGCGTACAGGTTCCCCTCCCCGTGCACCGCCCGGGTGAGCAGCAGGGCCTCGACCGGGGGCGGATCCGTCAAGGTTTCTGGGACAAGGATGTCTGCTTAGGCTTGCTCGTTGGAAGTCCTGCCAGCACCTGAGACCACCATCATCATAAAACAGGCGGTCCAGGCGGTCACTCCCGCGCCGATCTATCGGTCACCCCTGGCCCATCAGCGGTGTACAGCGTGTTCAGATCCGGACAGTCATCTCCAGGTAGATCACGAGCAGGTCGGGATGGCAGGTGAGCACCCAGGCCGGGTGAAGCGGCGCAGGTCACCGCAGAATGGCTTACCGGCGATTCGTTCTTGTCGTGGAAGACGTGTCGAGCAGGGTAATGATCGAGGTGAAACCACGCTTGCGGGCGTGTTGCAACGCGGTGACTCCCTCCCGATCGGCAATGCGCCGATCTGCCCCGTGGACAAGCAGTTCCCGCACGATCTCGGTATGGACTTTCCCCCCGTCGCCCAGTATCACAGCCTCCAGGAGTGCCGTCCAACCCAGGTGATTGACGTGATTCACGTTGATCCGGGTGGTCCGGAGGATCTCGCGGACATACTCCAGATGGCCCCGGTCCGCCGCGGGAATCAGGGCCGTGCCGCCATACCGGTTGGTGCGGGTCAGGTCAGGTCGGGCGGTCAGGACCACGCGTAGCATGTCGACGTCCCCGGTTTCTCCAGTGACCAGCAGAGCATTGTTGTGTTCGTCGTCCTGAGCGTCCGGGTCGGCTCCAGCAGCCACCAGGACCCGGGCGACGTCCACCTGCCCGGCGAGGGCTGCGACCGTCAACGCAGAGCGGCTGTTGCCGTCCCGTGCGTCCGGGCTGGCGCCTGACCTGAGAAGCTGCGCAATTCGAGCCGCGGGGCCGGTACTCGCGACCCGCAGGACCGTGGCATCAAGCTGCGCCTGCGTGCGCCTTACGGCTGCTCCGGAAGCGTCACCGCGAGCTTGTCCCTGGGGCGAACCAGCCATCAGCAGCCCCATCAATCCCAGAGCGAAAAAGGTTCTGTACATACGTGTTCCTGAGTGGGCGCGCCGCAGCACCAAGTACTTCACGATCCGGTTACTGCCCCAGGACCGTACGGATCGCGTCGGTGGCGCATTTCTCGTCGACCAGCCCACTCGGTGCGCCGCCCACGCCCACGGCCCCGACCACCGCGTTGTTCACGCGGACCGGCACACCACCAGCCAGGATCAGAAAGCCGGGGATGTCGGCCAGGGTCGGGTTGGCGGCCAGCCCCGCTGCCATGGCGCTGGTCAGGTTGCGGGCACTGGCGCTGGTGTAGGCTTTGCGCAGGCTGGCGTCGACAGTGTGCGGGCCGGCGTTCTCGGCGCGGGCCACACTGAGGGTGACGCCCATACGGTCGACCACGGTGGCCGTGACGTTGTAGCCCTGCGCGGCACAGTTGCCCACCGCCAGCATGGCGATGCGGTTGGCCGCCGCGAGGCTCAGGGTCGCGTGCTGCACCGTGGTCGTGGGGGCCAGCTGAATCGGAGCGGGCGCGGGGGCTGGGGTGGTCTGTGCAGCCGCAACAGAGGCGAGCAGGCCGGCGGTCAGAAACATCTTTTTCATGGCTCTATGGTGCGCTGCCGGGCCCTCAGTTGCCATCCGGGTGATTCACGAGACCTCTACGTAGTTTTACGGAGTCGACTCGACCGCATTCAGGTAGGTCCGCATCAGCTCGGCCAGAGAGGTGACTTCCAGCTTCTGAAAGACGCTGGCGCGGTGCGTTTCAACGGTCCGGGCACTGATGCTGAGGGTCCGGGCGCTTTGCTTGCTGGTCTCTCCGCTCATCACGCCGGTGAGCACCTCGCGTTCCCGGTCACTCAGGCGGGCGAGTCGTCGACGGGCTTCTTCACTGGCCGCCAGACGTCCGCGTTGGTTCAGGTGGGTGTGAATGGCGCGCTGCACCGCTTCAAGCAGGATGTTTTCATCCACGGGCTTTTCCAGGAAATCCACCGCGCCCTGCTGAAAGGCCCGGCGGCACAGGTCCACGTTCCCGTGGCCGGTCATGATGATGACCGGAAAGTCACTCCCGCGCGCCTGAAGCTGGGTCTGCAACTGCAGTCCGCCGATCTGTGGCATGCGGATGTCCAGCAGCAGGCAGCCCACATCCTGTGGGTTCAGGGCGGCAAGCAGCGCGGGTCCGTCCGCGAAGGGCTCGACCTTCAGGCCCATGGTCCTCAGCAGGAACGACAAGGCGTCACGCACCGCTTCGTCATCGTCGACGATGTACACCGTCGGCTCAAGCCGGCTGTTCATGCTGAACCTCCCAGACCGGCAGGGTCAGCATGAACGCCGCTCCGCCGTGTGCTTCCTCTGCCAGGGTGAGGTCGCCGTTCATGCCTTGGGCCAGGCTTTGAGAGAGCGTGAGGCCCAGACCGAGACCGTCTGCTTTGGTCGTGTTGAACGGCGTGAACAGTCGCTGTCGTGCCTCCTGAGAGATACCCGGGCCGCTGTCCTGGATCGTCAGAGCCCAGGTCGAGGGCTGCCGGCGGATGCTCAGCGTCAGCTCCCGGGATTCCACGCGGGCGAGAGCATCCAGGGCATTCCGGACCAGGTTCAGCACAATCTGCTCGACCTGCACGGCGTCCGCCCTGACGAGTGGTGCCGTCAGGGGGAACTTCGTGCTCACCTGCACGTTCTGCATGTGGAGGTCAGCCTGGCAGAGGGTCAGGATGTTCTGAACGACCTGCGTCAGGTCCACCGGCTGCAGCCGGGCTGGCGTCCGGCGGACCAGCCGGCGCAGATGACCGATGATGTCCGAGGCCCTCCGGGCCTGTGTGACCATCGCCGTCATGGCCTGACGCACCCGTGGTAGATCCGGGTCCGGCTCGTCCAGCAGGCGTGCTCCGGCTTGCCCGTAACTCATGACGGCCGTGAGGGGCTGGTTGAGCTCGTGCGCGAGGCCCGCGCTCATCTCCCCGAGCGTGGACAGCCTCGAGACGTGCGCGAGCTGTTCGGCATGCTCCCGGACCCGGCGCTCGCCTTCACCAAGCTGCGCGAGCATGCGCTGCTGGAGGGGGCCTACCTCACGCACGGTGAAGACCCGGCCGAGCATCTGCCCGGCGTCCCCGAACACCGGAGCGATGGAACCTTCGACGAGAACCGTCTCCGTTCCGCGGCGCACGGCAGTGCCCTCCGGCAAGGGACACGCGGTGTCACTGGACCAGAAGCCGTCGGTGTCGAACGGTTCCTGGGCGAGGGTCGCATGGAGCACCACCGCCGCGCGGATGTCCACGCTGACCGGCAGGTGACCCAGCACCTGCTGAGAGGCGGGATTGGCCTGAAGGAGCTGTCCTTGGGGGTCCAGTGCGACTATGCCGTCGGTGGTTGAGCGCAGGATGCCCTCGGCGCGGTGACGCTCGTCCTGCAGGGCCCGTTCCGAGCGGCGCCGGGCCGTGACCAGACGCACCACCCACAGGGCTGCGACCGCTGTAGTCACCCACCAGGCTGCGATGGAGGTCCACGGCCACGCCGTCCAGGGGACGGCGCGTTCAAAGCGGACCGGGAACGGTTGCAGACTTGTTCCGAGCTTTTTCTCGACGCGGAAGGTCAGGGACGCGCGGCCGACGACCTGCTCGCGGCTGAGGAGCAGACCGGTGCCATCAGGACGGTAGATCTGCACGGTGAGCATCTGGTGGGGCAGATCGTCCCGGGAGAGGAGCCGGTCAGCGTCGATCCACACGCGCACCTGCCGGAGAGCCAGGGCGTAAAGTGGGCCGCCTGTCCCGGGCCACACCACGGTTGGGTCCGCGGGCGTGGCCGGGGGGAGAGGAGGGAGCCTGGAATGTCCAGCGGTGACGCTGCGGCAGGACGTCCCAGCACACTCCTCCACGGCGGTCACCTGGGGGTAGGGGGCCAGCAGAACGCCGGCAAAGCGTCCCAACGTGAGGGGACCGACCTGTTGCTGCCACAGCGCATCGACCGAGCGGAGCACTGCTTCCTGCTGCTCCATGCGTTGTGAAAGCATGCGGTGCAGCACGCGGGCGTCCAGATCGAAACGTTCATGCAGGTCGGACCGGGTCATCAGGTACAGCCCCAGCGTTCCGGCGAGCGCGGCCAGCAGCCATCCTGCCAGCAACCACCTGAACGCCTGTGGGATCATGACCCCAGCGTACCGCGATGAATGTGCAAGATCCGTGCCGGCAGATGGCCGGCCGCCCAGCAGCCAGGGGAGAGATTCCGAGGAAGACCTTGCGGCCTGGGCAACAGTTGCTGCTGGAGGCGAAACTTGTCCTCCAGGTTACGCTGGCCGGATGGAGAACTTCTGGGCTGAACTGCGATTGATGGAAGGTCTGGTGATAGCCGCCGTGCTGAGCGGGCTGATCGGCTGGGAGCGTGAGCGGAGGCGACGAAGTGCCGGCCTGCGCACTCACATCCTTGTTGGCGTCAGCGCTTCCCTGTTTGTCGTGCTGGCCGATACGCTCATCACCCAGTTTGCCACCTCGTCCGACCTGGTCCGCTTTGACCTGGTGGGCGTGCTCGGCGCAGTCGTCAGTGGCGTGAGCTTTCTGGGCGCTGGAGCAATTTTTTCCGACCGGCGCGGGGGAGGGACCCAGGGACTCACCACCGCGGCCGGCCTGCTGGCCACCGCCAGCGTTGGGGTGGCGTGCGGGCTGCATCTGTATGTGCTCGCCACCGGCGCTACGTTGCTGTTCCTGTTCACGCTCGCGCCGCTGAGCCGCCTCGTGGGTCAGGTGCAGCACGCTGAAGAAGAGAAACGCGACGCCTGATCTTGGTGGCCAGCCGCTGCCCGTACGCGTCCTCCGTGCCTCATCCCCCCGGAGCCAGTGAAGAACCGCCGGCGGAAGACGGAACTGGCCGTACCCGGACGCGCGTGATCTTGAGGCCCTGTACCTCTTCAGCCGTGAGGTCATGACCCTGCACGAACACCGTGGTCCCCGCCGAAGGCACCGTCCCGTGCTCCCCCAGCAGCAGCCCAGCAATCGTCGTCGCATCCTCACTGTGCAGGTTCAGGCCATGATCCTCACGTAACTCGCTGAGCGTCACCTCGCCATTCAGGCTCAGCGAGCCATCCTCATTGCGCTGCACCCAGTCCGACGATCCCGCATCCTCTTCGTCCATGACGTCCTCGATCAGATCATCCATCGTGACAAAGCCGAGGGTGCCGCCGAACTCATCGACCACCAGAGCCGCGTGCAGGCGTTCCCGCTTAAACAGGGCCAGCAGATGCTCGGCCGTGGAGGACGCCGCCACGCTGGGCAGGGGACGAATCAGCCGGCCCAGATGGAGGGACCTGCCTGCCACGCGCGCACGAATGAAGTCCTTGACGTGCAGCACCCCGATAATCTCATCGAGATTGTCCTCGAAGACCGGGTACCGGCTGCGCGGCGACCCGGCGATCCGCCGGGTAACTTCCTCAGGGGCCGCGCTGACCGACAGGGCCTCCAGGCTGCGGCGGGGCGTCATCAGCTCCTCGGCGGTGCGGTCCTCGAGAGCAAAGATGTTCTGGATCAGGTCCCGCTGCACTTCCCCCAGCTGACCACTCTCGGCACTTTCATCCGTGATGATGCTGAGCTCCTTGCTGGTGTACAAAAAGGCGTTCTTGCCCGGTTCCCGGATACGCAGCAGCCGCATCAACCCCAGGGCCAGGAAGTTCAGCACAAGGATCAGCGGCCGGAAGAGGAAGCCGAATACCCGCATGAGCGGGTTCACTTGCAGGCTGACCGCTTCCGGCGCCTGTAAGGCCAGGGCTTTCGGGATCATTTCTCCGAAGACCACATGCATGAACGTGATCAGGCTCAGCGCGATGATGAACCCGGCCGTGTGCGCCGCCGCGTAGGACAGGCCAGCGTCCTCGAACGGCCCGTACAGCCAGCCGGCGATCGCGGGTTCCCCGTACATGCCCAGCCCGATGGAGGCGAGCGTGATGCCCAGCTGCGCGATGGCGATGTAGCGGTCTTTGCCCGTCTCCTCGTCGAAGACGGTGGTCAGCCAGCGGGCTGCCGGGTTTCCGGTGTCGGCGAGCGCCGTCAGGCGGGTGCGGCGGGACGCGACCAGCGCGAACTCCGCCGCGACGAACAGGCCATTGAGCACCACCAGCACCAGAATCACCACGATCGGAAGAACGACGTCCACCATCAGACGGTCCTCCCGGTGTCGTGGTCCGTCGTGCCTCTGGGCAGGGTGAAGCTCACCCGCTGCACGGCGCGGCGCTCCATCGCTTCGACCCGCAGGATCAATGCCCCCACGCCCACTTCATCACCCACCATCGGCAGCCGGCTCAGCTCATGCCACACCAGGCCGCTGACGGTGTCCACCTCGTCTGTGGGCAGCTCCAGCCCGAAGCGGTCGTTGAGCACGTCGATCAGCACGTCCCCCCGGGCCAGCACGCGGTCACCATCGACCGTGAGGGGCTCATCCTCGTGATCGAACTCGTCCTGCATTTCCCCGAAGATCTCTTCCAGGGCGTCTTCCAGGGTGGCCATCCCGGCGACACCACCGTACTCGTCCACGGCGATGGCCGCATGCCGTGACGCTTCACGCAGGCGCCTCCACAGGTCCGGGACCGGCATGCTTTCGGCCACGATCAGCGGTGGCCGGGCAACGTCACCGACCAGCCGGTCGGGCTGACTTTCACCCGCCAGGAAGAGTTGCCGCAGGTGAATGATACCGGTCACGTCGTCAGGGGTCTCGCCTGTGACCGGGAAGCGGGTGTACGGCGTGTTGGCCAGCCGACCGAGGGCCTCGTGCACGGTAAGGTGACCAGGGATGGTGACCAGCCTGGTCCGCGGGGTCATGATTTCCCGGACAACCCGGTCCTCGACATTCAGGACACCCGCAACCATGTCACGTTCACTGGCGTCGATCAGCCCTCCACGGGCACTCTCGCGGTACAGGTCCTCGAGCTCCTCAGGGGAGTGAACGTGCGCGTGACTGGAATCCACCTGGAGCTTCAGGGCCCGCATCAGGGAAAAAGCCGTGCCGTTAAAGAGGCGGATCAACGGGTGGAAGACAAAAAGGCTGAACTGCATGGGCCGCAGGGTCGCCACCGCGAGCCGTTCGGGGTAGCGCAGGGCGACCGTTTTGGGCAGCAGTTCACCCAGGACGACCTGCAGGGCCGTGATCAGCACCAGCACCAGGACGGTTGCCAGGACCACGCCCCCGACGGGGCCGACCACAGGAGCGAGCAGCGGAATGAGCTGAGCCTGACCGTAAGCGCCGGCGGCCAGGCTGCTGAGGGTGATCCCGATCTGGCAGGCCGCGACGTACGTGTCCAGGCGCCGTGGGTCTTTCAGGATCTCCAGCAGGTCGGCGGCGGTGCGGTTTCCCGCCTCGGCAGCTTCCTGAACGCGGGATCGTCTGGAGCCGACGGTGGCAAACTCGGCGGCGACGTACAAGGCATTGAGGGCCACCATCAGCAGGATGACCCCAAGGGGGAGGAGGGCCGTCAGGGCGCACCACCGGACTTGGTGGTGGGCTCCACGGGCGCTGGGTTGTGGGTCGAACTGGGAGGTTCGGCGTTGTCGCTGGCGGGCAACGGCATAGACCGCCAGCATAGCGTACCCTCCACTGCCTTACAGGGAAGTGGCCTGACAGCATACGGATCTGCCAAGGCCTGGTGGCCACGGGTTCACCAGGGTCAGACACTGACATGTGAAGGAAGCGCCGCGATGACTACCCAGCATCGAAGCAACTCCGCGGTGAGGTCCAGGAACCCGCTCAGTGCGACCAGTTTGGCGATGAAGGCATTCTCGCGCGGTACTAGCCAGTGGACACGACTTCAACGTTGCCTACGGGCTTGTTCAAACTGGTTCTCTGTTGAGGCTGGCGATGCATCGGGGAGGTGACTCTCTCGAGACCTGCCAATTTCGTTTTCGATGCCTCCCTGTGAACCTGGATCGTCTCTCGTTGACCAGCAAGGCGCAATTCTCAAGTCGGAAACACCTGAGACTGAGTACCTTCCCGCACAACAGCTCGCCTTTAATCGCGCGGGAAGGGGGGAGGAGGAGTGGGGGAGAACGTAACGACCCGGTGATCGCTCAAGACAACCGTGAGGTTAACGTCGCATGGTTGGACACGGAGAGCGAAATGGCTTGGAGCTGCCTCACAACCTGCGTGCCATCATCCGGACATGACGCACCTGCCCCTCGAGCACTACGGCGTGATCGGCGACATGCACACGGCCGCGCTGGTCGGCGCAAATGGCTCGCTGGACTGGCTGTGCTACCCGCACTTCGATTCCCCTAGCGTTTTTGCAGCAATGCTCGACAGTGAGGTGGGAGGGCGCTTTCAGATTGCCCCGGTCGCTGAGATGACATCCCGCCAGCTATACCTGCCAGACAGCAACGTGCTCGTGACGCGCTTTCAGGGCGGCGGGGGCCTCGCAGAGGTCACCGACTTCATGCCGGTGCCTCCCGGTCCGGTCACGTCCGGACCAGGAGTGCATGCGCCATCGGTCATCAGGCGCGTCCGGGTCCTGAGCGGTCACGTCGCCTGGCGCTGGACCTGTCACCCCGCGTTCGATTACGCCCGAGCGCCGCACGAGGTCCTCCTGGAAGAAGGCGCGGCCGTGTTCCGTACTCCGGCCCTGTCGCTCCGCCTGACCACGAGCGTTCCTCTGGAACTGCAAGGCGCAGCTGCAGGCGGCACCTTCAGCCTGAGGGCAGGCGAGGAGGCGCACTTCCTCTTCCAGGATGCCAGGGTCCCCACACCGCCCGACCTGACTGGACTGGAGCGTGGAACACTGCACTTCTGGCGCACGTGGCTCGCCCAGTGCACCTACCAGGGTCGCTGGCAGGAGACTGTGCGCCGGTCGGCCCTGACCCTCAAACTGCTGACCTTCGGGCCGACCGGTGCGATTGTCGCGGCACCCACCACCTCACTTCCTGAGTGGACTGGAGGCACGCGCAACTGGGATTACCGTTACACCTGGCTGCGAGACGCGGCCTTTACGGTCTACGCCCTGATGCGGCTGGGATTTCACACAGAGGCCGGAGCTTTCGTGGATTTCATTGAGGCGCGCTCGCGCGAGTCAAGCCCGGACGGCAGCCTCCGGGTGATGTACCGGATTAACGGCGGCACGGACATTCGCGAAGAGAAACTCGAGCATCTCGCGGGTTACCGCGGCTCGCGACCCGTACGGGTTGGGAACGCTGCCTACGGGCAGTTTCAGCTTGACGTCTACGGCGAATTGATCGACGCCATCTACCTGTACAACAAGCATGGCGAGCCGATCTCGCACGACGTCTGGATCACCGTGACGCGCATGCTCGACTGGTTGTGCAGTCACTGGCGTGACCATGACGACGGCATCTGGGAGGTGCGGGGTGGCCAGCGGCCATTCGTGCTGTCGAAGGTCATGTGCTGGGTGGCTTTTGACCGGGGGCTGCGCATGGCTGCCCAGCGCGGCCTTCCTGCCCCGGTAGACCGCTGGCGCGCTGAACGCGACGCGGTGTACGAGGAGGTCATGCGTGAGGGCTACAACGAGGAGGTCGGGGCCTTTACCCAGGTGTACGGCGCTTCCGAACCGGATGGTGCCAATCTGCTGTTGCCACTGGTGAAGTTCGTGGGTCCGCGTGAACCGCGCATGCTCACGACGCTGGAGCTCACCCGGACGCAGCTCACGTCTGGACCGCTGGTCTACCGCTACCGACCAGAACACGCGGCGAGTGACGGCGTCGGCGGCGAGGAGGGCGCGTTCCTGCCGTGCTCATTCTGGCTGGCCGAGTGTCTGGCGCGGGCCGGACAGCTAGAGGAAGCCAGAACCCTCTTCGAGCAGACCCTGACCTTCACCACCCCGCTGGGCCTGCTCTCGGAGGAAATCGGGCCGGACGGGCAGGCGCTGGGTAACTTCCCGCAGGCCCTCTCACACCTGGCCTTGATCTCTGCAGCTGTCAACCTCGACCGGGCCCTCGACGCCTAAAGTGCGCGTTTTAACCTCTTTAAGCCCTGCCGGACGCATTTTTCATCTTACTGTGGGGCATGCCAGGGACTGGATATGCCTCTGATTTGACAGACCACGAATGGGCCGTCCTTGAGCTTTTAGAGAGGGTCCCGCAGTGCATACCCGAATCCCGTACCGACCGCAGCAGCCCGAACGCCTCCAGATCCCGTAACCTCGCGCGGATGTTAGACATGTGAACGTCAATCAGGTTACTTCCCTTCGGCAACGGCTCTTCCCAGCTCTTCGCGGGAACACCCTCCCTGGTTCCCGCGCCAGCGCCCACATCACCTCGAACTCCGTGGGTGAGAGCGGCACCTCCAGCTCGCCCTCCCTCACCGCCGGTGAGGTCCCTCCCTCAACTGCACCCCGATACGCACGATCAGCTCCACCACCACAAGCGGCTTGACCACATAATCCTCCGCACCCAGGCCAGCAGCCGAACCTTCTCCTCCACGGTGACCCGGGCAGTGAGCACGATGATCGGCACGTGCGTGTTCGCCCGCATGCGCGTGACGCTCGACGATCTTCTTACACACGGCCAGTCCGATGCCTGTGCCCTCGTACGTGTCCCGGCCGTGCAGCCTCTGGAAGATCTCAAAAATCCGCGCGAAGTACTGCGGTTCACGATTGTTGTCCCGATCGTGGCGTCCGGCCAGACCCAGATTCATAGGCCCCCTCGAATGACTTAAGAAGTAATCCGAGATTCTAGCCAGAACCCGCCTCCGGCTCAATCTTGCCTTCTATCTTGGCTTCTGTGGCGTGCTCAGCTCGCTGAACGTCCTTTTCCTTGATCACCAGCTGCTCCGTGTCATGTTCAAACAGTTCACGCCGTGCACGAAGCTTTGCCACCGGTTGCTGGAGGTCACTGCCCTGCCCCTGATGCACCCTTTGGAAGAATACGAGTGCTCCACCTGCCAGCGCCAGGGAACCCGCGAAGTAAAGCGTCTCCAGGGGGTCCTGCCAGCGGATGAAATGCTCCAGAAACGTCACGCCGAGGATCACGATAATCACCGAGACCACTTTCTGCTCGAGATCACTCAGGCTTTCGACGCCCAGCGCAGACGTGAGGTTCAGAGGCTTGATGAACAGGGAGTAGAGTCCCACACCGATCAGGTAGAACACCACGGCCTTCAGCATGGTGCCGACCACTTCTAAAAACTCCACAGCCAGGGTGCGCGACTGACTGGCAATCCCCTTGGTAAACATGTCGTGCCAGGTCTCATAGATGGTGTGCAGGGCCAGAATGGTGCCTTGCAGGAACAGGCTGAAGGAAACCAGCAATACCGCGATGACTGCAATCAGGACAACAAAACGGGTGCGGCCGATCAAATCACTGAAGAGATCCCGTTTGGAGTGATGCTCTGGGTTGTTGTGGCTCACCAGACCATTATGTTCCTTTGGGAAGTTGGGACACGGCCGGGCGCAAGTGGCGGATCATCAGTGGAGAGTACCGCGAGATCGACGGGCGCTCACTCGCACGATGCCAACGAGACGGAGTCTGTACGTCTTCCCAAGCGGCAACTGTCCGCCGGCTGGCGGCCTGGAAGCTTATCCACCGCCACTGACGCACAACCAACTCCCTTTGTGGATGAAGTCTGAAGGCGGACAGACCAGACGGAGTATTGGCGTGACGGACGCGCTCGGGCAGACCGGAGGCACCGGGATCCAGCCCTGCCGCGCACGGGCCCAAGCGTGGACCAATTGTTATTGTTTACCACCCAGTTCAAGCTGGCTCAGCGTGCGTGTTCCGCCAGGCGCTCCCGAACGAGGGGCGCCACTTCCTGGCCGAGCAGCTCGATTGCGCGCAACATCCGCTCATGCGTCATTACCACGTTCGTCATCTGAAATGTCAGGCGCGAGACGCCCCCCAGCACCTCATGCACGTACAACGCCTTATCCACGACGTCCTGAACGCTCCCGATCAGGTATGCCCCAGCCGGCCCACACTCTGCATCGAACCCTGCGCGTGACGGCGCTGGCCAGCCCCGCTCACGGCCGATGGTTTCGATCATCCGCGCGTACCCCGGGTAGAACGCGTCACGCGCCTCCTGCGACGTGGGAGCCACGAAGCCGAAGGCGTGAACGCCCACCCGCAGCGCTTCCGCTGGATGCCCGGCCGCCAGGCCAGCCCGGCGGTACAGATCCACCAGTGGCCGGAAGCGCCGGAAGTCCCCGCCGATGATCGCCACCATCAAGGGCAGCCCGAGCGTGCCTGCACGCACGAACGAGGCGGGGGTGCCGCCCACGCCAAGCCAGATGGGAAGTGAATCCTGCTGCGGACGCGGGTAGACGCCCTGCCCGGTGAGCGGGGCGCGGAAACGCCCTTCCCAGTGCACCCGGGGGTCATCACGGAGTTTGAGCAGCAACTCGAGTTTCTCGGCGAACAGCGCGTCGTAATCGTGCAGGTCGAGCCCGAACAACGGGTAGGCTTCCACGAATGATCCACGCCCCACGACGATCTCCGCGCGGCCACGGGAGAGCAGGTCCAGGGTGGAGAACTGCTGAAAGACCCGGACAGGATCGTCGGCGCTGAGCACCGTGACGGCGCTGTTCAGCCGGATGCGATGGGTGCGTGTGGCAGCGGCGGCGAGGATGATCGCGGGCGCGGCATCGAGGTATTCACGGCGGTGGTGTTCCCCGACGCCGAATGAGTCCAGACCGACCGCGTCGGCACGCTCGATTTCTTCGACGAGGTGGTTGAGGCGGTCCGCGCCGGACAGGGTGATGTTGGTGTCCGGATCGGTGACGATGGCGGCGAACGAGTCGATGCCGATTTCCATGATGGGTCTCCCTGAAGGTGGCCTTCGCAGTGTGGGTGAAGGGCAGCGCCGATACGCACTGGCCTTGATCTGATTCACTTTAGTACTAAAGTGACGAGATGCCGCAGGAGCCGCCCTCCTCCCATCGACGCGCCAGCACAGGCCGCCCTGCCGTGCTCGCCTGGCTGAGAATGGTGCGCTTCACCCAACATGTCGGCAAAATCTGGTCCGGGATCCTCAGAATGCATGGCCTCAGCCCAGCGCAGTTCAACATCATCGCGACTGTCGGCGGCCAGCCTGGCCTCTCCCAGCAGGAGCTCAGCCAGAAATTGCTGGTCACCCAGGGCAACTCCAGTCAGCTGCTCCTGCACCTCGAGCGGCGCGGGCTGATTGAGCGGCGCGCCGCCGGCAAGGAGAAGCTGCTGTCGCTCACGCCCTCCGGTCAGGCACTGTTCGATGACCTGGTGCCCGCACATGAGGACTGGCTGGTCGAGCAGTTCGCGGCCCTGAACACGCAGGAGCAGGCGGAACTGGCCGTGTGGCTCCGCCGCCTGGAACGCACACATCGTTAATATTTCGCTGCTCCAATGTCGTCCAGAAGCGTTCCCGCTTCCCCCTCACAAGGGAGGCCACAGGCCAGAAGCGGTCAGCGCAGTGCCAGGGAAGCCAGGAGCTCACTGGCGGCCGCGCGACCGGCCCTGTTGGCACCGATGGTGGACGCGGAGGGCCCGTATCCCACCAGGTGAATCTGAGGATCACTCGCCACCTGCGTGGCGAGGCGTCCGGTCATCACGATTCCACCCTCTGCGTCTGGCCCGCGCAGCATCAGCGGAGCGAGATGATCAAGGGAACTGCGAAAGCCGGTGCACCACAAAATCACATCCGCGCGCACTTCAGAACCATCCGCCCAGCGCACGCCATCCCCAGTGATCTCAGTGAACATGGGGTGCCGGCGCAGCACCCCCCGTGCCCGCATCTCACCGACCGCGGGGGTCACCGGAAGTCCAGTGACGGACACGACAGATTGTGGAGGCAGGCCGGCCCGGACCCGGTCCTCTACCAGGGCCACAGCGGCGCGGCCTGCCTGATCATCGAACGGCCCCTCACGGAATACTGGGGGCTGACGCGTCACCCAGGTGGTCGTGGTGACCATGGAGATTTCGCCCAGCAGTTGAAGGGCTGAAATTCCCGCGCCCACGATCACGACGTGTTGACCGGCGAACGCCTGAGCGGTCCGGTAGTCCCGGGTGTGCAGGTGCTGGCCCTGGAAGCGCTCCGCACCGGGGTACACCGGGATGTACGGGGCGTCCCAGGTGCCGGTGGCGTTGATCAGGCCGCGGGCGAAGAAGTCTCCCCGGTCGATTTCTACCCTGAAGCGGTCGCCGCGGCGGCTCACGAGGGTGACCCTCACTGGCCGGAGCACACGAAGGTCGAAGGTGTGTTCATACGCCGCGAAATATCGCGGCACCGCGACCCTGGCCTGCACGTGGGTCTCGCCCGACGCCATGTCCGAGAAGGGCTGGCCCGGCAGATCATGGATGCGGTTGACGGTGCTCAGGGTCAGGCTCGGCCAGCGGAACTGCCAGGCCCCTCCAGGAGCCGACGCTGCGTCCAAGATGACGAATTCCTTACGGGGTTCGAGGCCGGCCTGCTTGAGGTGGTAGGCCGCAGAAAGGCCGGCCTGACCGCCCCCGATCACAACGATGTCGGTTTTGAGTGCCACACCAGGGGGAGTCAGGCGGTCAGACGGTTCAGGGGTCGTATCGGGGTCATCGTCAGTGGACGCTGGAGCCATGGGTGCAGCGGACCCGGGCCTCAGGGTAAGGTTCTGGATGCTGAAGAGGGGAGGCGCACGCCGGTCGTGCGCCTCCCCTCTTCATGATGGGATTGTCTTATGTGCCGACGCAGGTGGACTTGGCACCGGAGTTAGCGACGATGGTGGCTACGCCGTTCAGACTGGCAGTCGTCAGGTCGAAGTACAGGGAAGGCTTTACTGCGCTTTGAGCTTCCGGGTGATCTCGATCTGCCGGCGGACCTGATGGCGGATGGAGGCCTTGTCCGCTTCGCTCAGGGGCTCGCCGTTGGCGGTGATGCTGGCGCCGTACGGGTTGCCTCCGGAAGCGAAGATGACCGGATCGGTGTAGCCGGGAGGCGTCAGGATGGCGCCCCAGTGCATGGCCATGACGTACAGCGTCTGGAGCGTGGTCTCCTGCCCGCCGTGAGGATTTTGTGCGCTGGTCATGGCGCTGAAGGTCTTGTTGGCCAGGGCGCCGGTGCCCCACAGGCCACCCAACGTGTCGATGTACGCGCGGATCTGGCTGGTAGCTCCACCAAAGCGGGTGGGGGTGCTGAACAGAATGGCGTCGACGTTCTCCAGGTCAGCCGGCGTGGCTTCGGGCACGTGCGCGGTGCGTTCCTGCTGCGCCCGCCAGGGATCCTGGCCGTTCACGACTTCCTGGGGGGCGGTTTCGCGCGCCTTGACCAGGCGCACCTCTGCGCCGGCCTCGCGGGCAGCTTCGGCGGCCACTTCGGCCATCTGGTGGTTGGTGCCGTAGGTCGAGTAGTACACGATGGTCAGCTTCACGGGGCTGGGGGTGGTCATGGGGGACTCCTGAGGCGCATCCTGCGCCTGCGTGCGGGGGTAAAGGGCTTTGAGGAGGCGGTCGAGGAACGTCATGGGCCTGCCTTTGAAAAGAGGTTGAAACGGGGATATGGCCTTGCTTGCGTACGCACTAAATCACTTTAATATTAAAGTGTCAAGAGAGTATCCTTCGCCGTTTCCACGCCGTCTCTGACTGGTTCACGCAAAACGCCGTGTCAGTAACCCAAAAAACCTACCGCAGGAGACGCAACAGCCCTTCGAGCTGCTGGAGCTGGTCGGTGGTCAGCTCAGCGAACTGCGCCTCGTGGATGTCCACCACGACTGGAAGGGCCTGGTCCATCAGCGCGCTGCCCTCAGGGGTCAGGGACAGCCGTTTGGTGCGGCCTGCCACCTCCCGCCGGATCAGTCCACGACTCAGCAGGCGCTGCGCGTGATACGTCATGTTCCCCTCTGTGAACAGCATGTGCTGCGCGAGCTCCTGTTGCGTGGCCCCAGGATGAGCCCGCACCACGGCCAGCAGGTCGAACTCGGTGGGCGTCAGGCCGAGAGGAGACAGCGCACCCTCGACTTCCCGAATCTTGCCCTGAGTGAGCCGCATCAGGCGGCGCCACAGGCGGATAGATGGCTGCCGCAGCGCCTCGTCCACGTCCAGTGGGGCAGGCATCTCAGTCACGCGATCACTATACGGGCGCCGTCCGGTATCGGAACGAGTTCACCACAGCCAGTCCCCAGGCCAGTGGCGTGGCCCGGTTGGAGGTTAAGAGGTTCAGAGGCGTGCCCTGTGTCAGCCCCTCAGGTCCCAAATGTGCGGCAGCACTTTCCGAAAGGAACAGAACCTGTCAAAGTGTATTCCATTGAAGCTAATTCCTTGGAATACATCGAAGCTGGAGACAGACCATGACGCTGTCAGCCCGGCAGCTCTTCGACCGCCTCGTCCACGTGGAAACCCTCTTGTGGGGTCGCTGCGACGAGGAACTGCAACACCAGACCGGCCTGACCCTCGGCCGCCTCGAAGTCCTGCGCGTTATCGCGTCCGTCGACCCATGCCGCGTGAACGAGATCTCCACCCGCCTGCTCATCACGGTGGGTGCCGCCAGCAAACTCGTCGATCGCCTCGAAGCGTCCGGCCTCTGCCAACGGCAGCCCAACCCCCAGGACCGGCGCTCCTCCCTGCTCACCGTCACCGACACTGGCCACGCCACCCTGACCCAGGCCGAAGCCATCCTCGAACCCCTCCTCAACCAGGCCTTCGCCTCAGTCTCCCTTCCCGCCCTGCATGACGCCCTGAACCACATCGAACGCGCTCTCGACCCCGCAGACACCCCCACCTGACGCGCCTGATGCAAGCGGTCATCCTGAACGCACCCGGCCCTCCCGAAGCGCTCACCCTCCAGACCTGTCCTGTGCCCGTGCCGACCCCCGGCTGGGTCCTGATCCGCGTGCGGGCCTTCGGACTGAACCAGTCCGAACTTCACCTGCGCCTGGGGGTTGCCGAGAACGCCGCCATCCCCATCATTCCCGGCATCAAAGCCGTCGGCGTGGTGACGGACTGCCCAGGCGGAGAGTTCCAGGTCGGCCACCAGGTGGCCACCATGATGGGCGGCATAGGCCGGCAGCTCGACGGCGGGTACGCCGAATACACCTGCGTTCCGGCCGGGCAGGTCATCCCGTTCCGCAGTGATCTGAACTGGGCTACCCTCGGCGCCAGCGCGGCACACCCAATTCGCGTAAGCGGGTCAGGCGCACCCGAGCCTGGAGGGCCTATTCGGGTGATCCGGCATTCATCGATGCGCGGGTCAGCGGGGAATGCCGGTGTTCCTGTGCCGTCAACCATCATCCCACCCTTGATGACGAAGGCGCCCATGGTTTCTCCCTCCAGGGTGCAGTGTGCCTCAAAGGAGCCTCCCTGTGGACTGTCATCAAAAGGCCGGACAGCAGCACTCTGCCTCGCGCCGACTTATGACCCCACAGCTGGAGCTGCTGCTGGATTCCGAGCGGGACAAAACCGGTAGCCAGTGGCCGCACGACCTGAGCGGAATCAGAACGTCCTCATACCCCTGGCCATGTGGCTTCGCTGCCTTACACGAAGTCGTCCGGCGGGTAGACCTGCCGCTCCTGGGTGGTTGTGACGTAGGCACTGCGGCCGAGATATACCGCAGCCTGGCCCACGAAGAGGCCTCCCTCGTCGTAGTGAGCTGAGTCGAAGTGCACCTCGGTCACCTGCCCGACGAACAGGTCATGGTCACCGGTCGGCACCACATTCACCACATCGCAGCGGTAGTGCAGATAGGCCTGGGTGACGGCCAGGGGGCTGTGTGGCAGCGTCGTCAGTCCCAGCCGCGCGTACTTATCGGCGTCATGTCGGTCGTGCAGGCTCAGGACCCCCGCTCCCTGCACCGCCCGCGCAGCCGCAAGAGGCAGAAAGTTCACTCCGAATTGCCCACTTTGCACGATCAGGGGGTGGCTCCCGCGTTCCCGACCCACCGCCACACCGTAGAGGGGAGGGTCGGCACTCAGGGCGGTGTGCCAGCCCACACTGAGGACATTGCGCGTTCCGGAATGCTCGGCGGTGACCAGGGCGACGGTACCAGGGTAGTAGCCGAAGAAGCGGGCAGTCGTGGCACTCAGCATGAATCTGAGAATAGGGGACGGTGTGCCGGCTGGCAGCCTGCCTGTCCCGCCGGCACCAACCAGATGTTCGGCATCAGGAAAGCTCAGACAAACGCCTGGGCCCGCAAGGAAGCTGCTGGAGACCGGTCAGCTTCCCCCGCTGTTGGGTGAAGCCTTCGAGGAAGGTATGGGTGAGCAGGGCGTTGCGCACGGTGGTCCCGGTGGAAAAATTCATGAATTCTCCTGCGCGAGGGGGCCCGGGGCGAAGGGACTGCTGGTTTCCAGTGCAGGGGTGCCTGTTCCCAGCCACCTGCCTGAAATGCCGGGGAAAGATGGGGGCAGGCGATGGCACCCCGGCATTCAGACAGAATCCGCCCACCCATTCTTCGCAGGCGAAAGGCGCAAGATATGCACACGGTCCTGTCCACGTCCTTTCTGAATGCCTGGAGGCAGCATGCGAGTGTTCACCCTTCTGCTTTTGCTGATCGTCTCGGTGGCACATTCCGCGCCCGTTCAGTTCAAGGCGCCCGATGGTCTCACGCTTCACGCCGAGCATACGGCGGTAACCCGTCCACGGGGAACTTTCCTGCTGCTTCACGCTGCCGGGCAGAACAGGCACGAATTCAGTGGAATCGTCCGGCGTCTGGCACGTGAAGGCTACGCTTCAGTTGCACTGGACCAGCGCTCAGGCGGTCGCTACGACGGTCACGACAACCTCACTGTGCAGGGGCTGGGCACCCGGATTCTGACGGAGGCGGACGCGCTGCGTGACATGGATGTGTCATGGCGGTGGCTGAAACGCACCTACCCGGGAGTTCCGGTGTTCGTGATGGGAAGCGGCGCCAGTGGAACCCTGCTGTTTGCGTTCGCAGCCCGCCGTCCTGAGCTCTCCGGTCTGCTGGCCTTCAGCCCGTACCGCAATGACCTGTTTGAAGTAGATGCCCTGGGTGCCGCCCGCCAGACGCGGGTTCCGGTCTTCGTGACCAGCAGCGACGATCCGTTCGAGGTGCAGGCCGCCCGGGAGCTGCTGCGTGCGGTGAATTCCGCGTGCAGGCGGCAGTATGTGCCGCCCGGCTTCGGACTGCGCGGCGTGGTGAACCTCGATCCTGCCAAGACGACCGAAAGGAGCGTCACCGAGGGATACTGGGCCGCGGTACTGGGTTTTCTCAAAACCCAGGAGAAAGGGAAGGCCGGCTGCTAGGCCTTGATACCAGAGCCCTGGAGGGAACCGGCGGCCGTGCTTTTATCAGGTGCATTTCTGTCACTCCAGGGCTAGGGCAACGCCCAGAATTCTTTGCCGCCAGAACGGATTGTCGGGCAGACACCCCACGCAGACGCTCCCCAGGGCACGTATCGATCTTTTCGGACGGACGCGGCACCTCAACGGGAACATCAGTTACTCATGTCCGGGCGCGGATCCACGTTTGGCGCGCCAGATCAGCTTCCACCCCACCCATCTACATCAGCCCAGCCTTCTCTTGCGGGCCGGCGTGTGAGACAAGTCCCGGGCTATCCGGCCCCCCGAATGTACGTGGCTACTTTTCAGGGAAGGCCCGGTATGATGCAGGACCCAGTGAGATTGAGCACAGCGGCACGCACAGGAGGTCAGACCATGAATTCTTACAGCAGCACCTGCCCACTGAGCCAGCGGCAACTTCTCGATGAGTTCTTCATGGAGCACCGCACAAAAATTCTGGACCTCGCGGCGTACCTTGACCGCTTTGACCGGGCCGCCGACCAGAACGCCGAGGATGACTTCCGGCTGCGCGCCCTGCGAGAAGCCCTGACCGTACTGACCGCCGACGGACCCCAGCGGGTCAAGCGTGCCCAGATGCTCCTGAGCGACCAGGACAGCCGCCTGCTCGAGGAGCGCGATCAACAGAGTGCCTGGGGCGCGCCCGCACACCAGCGTCAGGAGGAGCAGCGGTGAGATACATCGATCTGCATGCGCACATGATCTCGCGAAGCACCGACGACTATCACAAGATGGCCCTGACCGGCTGTGTCGCGGTGACCGAGCCGGCCTTCTGGTCTGGACGCGACCGTCTGGGCGCGGTGGTCTTCGCGGACTATTTCGATCACCTCACGACCTTCGAGCCCGCCCGCGCCGCACAGTATGGCATCCAGCATTACACCTGGCTGTGCCTGAACCCCAAGGAAGGCGAGGACCGCGAACTGGCGCGCGAGGTCCTGAAGCTCATCCCGGACTTTCTTGACCGGCCCACGGTCCTGGGCATCGGCGAGATCGGCCTGAACCGCGTGACACGCAACGAGCTCGCGACCTTCAGGGATCACGTGGAACTGGCGCTGGAGCACGACCAGATGATTCACATTCACACGCCGCACCTGGAGGACAAGTACAAGGGCACGAAGGTCATCATCGAGACCCTCTTGGCCGACCCGCGCATACAGCCTGAACGGGTCATGGTGGACCACGCCGAGGAACACACCGTGGAGATGATCCTGGACAACGGCTTCTGGACCGGTTTCACGCTTTATCCGAAAACCAAGGCGTCACCCGGGCGGGCCATCGACATGCTGGAAATGCACGGTGCGGAGCGTGTCTGTGTCGCGTCCGCATGCGACTGGGGTCCCAGCGATCCGGTGGCGGTGCCGGAGTTCGTGCTGGAGATGCGGCGCCGCGGACATGGTGAGGGTCTGATCCGGCAGGTGGTGTATGAAAATCCGGCGCAGTTCCTGGCGCAGTCCGGCAGGTTCCGGTTGCCGGACCATGGGCCGCGCACAGCCGCGGCCGACTGACTATGATCGCCGGGCACAACAGGCTTCATCTCTCGTACTGCACCAACATCCATCCTTCCAGCGGACTGGCGGCGGTCAGGGACAATCTGGAGCGATACACGGTGCCGGTGAAGGCCCGCCTGTCTCCCGAGGCGCCGTTCGGGGTGGGTCTGCGGCTGTCGGCCGCAGAAGCCCAGGAACTGATGGTCCCCGGGGCGCTCGAAGCCTTCCGGATCTTCCTGGATCAGCGCGGTTTGTACGTGTTCACCATGAACGGCTTTCCCTACGGCGCCTTTCATGGCCAGCCCGTCAAGGCCCAGGTGCACGCGCCCGACTGGCGCAGCGAGGAGCGCGTGCAGTACACCCTGCACCTGGCGAGGATTCTGGCCGGACTGCTGCCCAGCGGCGTGAATGGAGGGATCTCCACCAGCCCGCTCTCCTACCGGGGCTGGGTCGCGCCGGACGACGAGGGTGCCTGGGAGGTCATGACTTCCAATATCGTCCGGGTGGTCGAGGCACTCGCGCGGATGCACGAGCAACAGGGCGTCCTCATCCACCTGGATGTGGAACCGGAGCCCGACGGACTGCTGGAGTGCACGGGTGATCTGGTTGGTTTTTTTCAGGAACGACTGCTGCAGGGGGGCGCAAGAGAACTCGCGCAGCGGCTCGGAGAGAGTGTCGAAGCCGCAAGAGCGCGGATGGCCACTCACGTGCAGGTGTGTTTCGACACCTGCCACGCCGCCGTGATGTACGAGAGCCCTGCCGAGGCCCTGCGCAAGTACGAGGCCGCCGGGATGCGCATCGGGAAGGTGCAGGTCAGCTCCGCGCTGCGTGTTGACCTGACCGGACCGGACCGGCAGAAGGCGATAGATGCGCTGCATGTATACGACGAATCCACCTACCTGCATCAGGTGGTGCAGCGGAGCCATGATGGCCGCCTTGTGTCGTTCCGCGACCTGAACGACGCGCTGGCCACCGCTCCGGATGCAGGCGCCTGTGAGTGGCGGGTGCACTT
Source organism: Deinococcus malanensis (assembly GCF_014647655.1). Classification (NCBI taxonomy): domain Bacteria; kingdom Thermotogati; phylum Deinococcota; class Deinococci; order Deinococcales; family Deinococcaceae; genus Deinococcus; species Deinococcus malanensis. The sequence goes on along the minus strand of NZ_BMPP01000013.1, from coordinate 96,803 downwards.
TCACGTGCCGCTGTTCTGGGACGGCCCGGGGCCGCTGAGGTCGACCCGTGAAGCCATCCTGGAGACCTTCGGGGTGTTGCGGGAACGTCCGTTTACCCAGCACCTGGAAGTCGAGACCTACACCTGGGATGTCCTGCCGCCGGACCTGAAGGTTTCCCTCTCGGACTCGATCGAGCGGGAACTGCGCTGGGTGCAACGTGTCCTCTGAGGTGCTGCCCGGGTGGCCCCGGCGCCTCCGCGGATACCTCGCGCTGGCACGCATTTCGAACAGTCCGACCATCGTCAGCAACGTCCTGGCGGGAGCCGCACTCGGCGCCATGACGGCAGGCACCACGGCCGAGCCGGGCACCCTGCTGGCTCTTATGGCCGCCATGGTTGCCTATTACACCGCAGGCATGTATCTCAACGACTACCTCGACTTTCAGATTGACTGCCGTGAACGTCCAGAGCGCCCCCTGCCATCGGGCCTCGTGCCCAGAAGCGCGGCACTTGCCGTCACCCTGGGCCTTTTCGGCCTGGGCACGCTGCTGCTGTGGCCGCTTGGTTTCCTCCCGCTCATGGGTGGAATGCTGCTGATCGTCCTGATCGTGCTGTATGACGCGTGGCACAAGACCAATCCGCTCAGCCCGGTCATCATGGCCCTGAACCGCGCCATGGTGTATGTCATCGCGTTCGTGGCCGTGCAGCCTGCCATCACCGCTACGCTGCTGCTCTGGGCGGCGGCGCTGGGCCTGTACATTGTCGGACTGACCTACATTGCGAAGACCGAACTGCGCGCCACCTTCGGCAGCGTGTGGCCGGCAGCGCTGCTGTTCCTGCCTGCCGTTCTGGCTGTGGCGAGCGGTCTGGAGCTCAGCGGCTGGGGGCTCGCGCTGGCTTTTGTCGGTTGGGCCGCCTTCTGTCTGACGTTCGTGTACGGCAAAGCGCGCCAGCCCGGGCGGGCCGTCGCGCAGCTGATTGCCGGTGTGTCTCTTCTCGACGCCCTGGTGCTCGCGGTGGCCGGCGCCTACAACCTGGTGCCGGTCGCCCTGATCGCCTTCGCCCTGACGCTGTTTCTCCAGCGGTACATCAAAGGAACCTGATTTGAACCGAACCGCCGTACTGAACATTGTCGGCCTCACGCCGAACCTGCTGGGGGACCACACCCCGAACCTCAGCGCCCTGGCGCGTGCCGGAACGCTTGCGACGGTCGGTCAGGTGCTGCCCGCAGTGACATGCAGCGTGCAGGCCACCTACCTCACCGGCCGCTGGCCGGCGGATCACGGGGTGGTCGGCAACGGCTGGTACTTCCGCGAGGAAGGGGAAGTGAAACTCTGGCGGCAGAGCAACCTCCTCGTCCAGTCGCCGAAGATCTGGGAGACGGCGCGCGAACGGTTCCCGGCCTTCACCTGCGCGAACCTGTTCTGGTGGTTCAATATGAACTCCAGCGTCGATTACGCGGTGACGCCACGCCCGATGTACCCGGCCGACGGCCGCAAAATTCCCGACGTCTACACCCAACCCTCTGAGTTGCGTGACGAGTTGCAGTCGGACCTCGGGCAGTTCCCGCTGTTCAGTTTCTGGGGTCCGAACGCGAACATCACGTCCACCGCCTGGATTGCGCGCGCCGCGATGCGGGTCGAGACGCACCACGCACCGACCCTGTCGCTGGTGTACCTTCCGCATCTGGACTATCCGTTGCAGCAGCATGGCCCGGATCTGGACGCCGTTGCTGGAGACCTTCGCGCCGTGGACGACCTCGCGGGGAACCTGATCCGCTTTTACGAGGCGCGCGGGGTGCAGGTCGTGGTGCTGTCGGAATACGGCATCGAGGCTGCCCGGCAGCCCATTCATATCAACCGGGTACTGCGCGGGGCAGGACTGCTGCGTGTCCGCAACGAGCTTGGCCGCGACGTGATCGACCCGATGGGAAGCCAGGCTTTTGCCGTCGCGGACCATCAGGTGGCGCATGTCTACGTGAACGACCGGTCGCAGCTGCACCGGGTCCGGGCCTTGCTGGAAGTTGTCCCGGGGGTGCAGGAGGTCCTGGACGAGTCCGGGAAGCAGCAGCAGCACCTGAATCACGAGCGTGCCGGTGATTTCGTCCTGGTGGCGAAGGCAGGCGCGTGGTTTACCTACTACTACTGGCTCGAGGACGCCCGGGCACCCGATTACGCCTTTACTGTCGACATCCACCGTAAACCCGGCTATGACCCGGCCGAGCTGTTCATGAACCCGCGGCTGCGCTTCCCGAAGCTCCGGGCGGCCCGGCGTCTGGTTCAGAAGAAGCTGGGATTCCGGTCGCTGATGGACGTGATCGGCGTGGATGCCGAAGTGGTGAGGGGCACACACGGGAGGGTCACGCACGCTCCCGAGGCAGGGCCGCTGCTGATCACGCGCCGCCGGGATCTGATCGATTCGTCACACCTGCAGGCAACGGAAGTACACGACGTGCTCCTAGCTCACCTGGATGGTCCAGTCACATGAGCCGCTGCCACGATGTTCCCGCTCCGCGCCCAGGCCTGCCGGTGCGGCAGGCCTGCCAGGAGTCCTCCAAGGCCAGGCCGTGGGCCGTGCCGGCGTGGCCTTGGTGTCGCACACCGCTCGGCGCGGCAACGAAGGGTAGGGCAGACGTCTGGCCGTCGTCCCATCGTCGCTCGGGGTCTGGTGGTGCCGGTCCTGTGCCGGGCTCCGCTGCGCCCAGATCACCCCACCGGTCGGGCCTCTTGGCCCTGACCCCCGGAGGGACTGTGAGGACAGCGCCCGGTCCTTCAGGGCCACGCCGCCGTGCATCCGGGGCAAAGGAGAACAGCTCATGACCACTCCACGCGGGGCTCCGTCCACCCAGGACGCCTTCAGTCGCCGTTCCATTCAACAGGATTTTCAGGTTCATTACCGTTACCCGGTGATCTTCACCCGTTCACTCTTCAATGTGGAGAACACGGTTCTGCGCCAGGCCATAGCTGGCCCGGGAAGACACAGGGTTCTGGTGATCGTCGATGAGGGCGTGACGCAGCACCACCCACTTCTGATTGAGTCCGTCGGGCAGTACTTCGCCGCACACGATGATGCTCTGGAACTGGCCGGGCTCCCGGTGGTGCTGCCTGGGGGCGAGCAGATCAAACTCGACCCGAAGTATGTGCAGGCTGTCCAGGCCGAAATAAACGCGCACGGCATCGATCGGCACTCGTACGTGATGGTAATCGGGGGCGGCGCGATCATCGATATGGTGGGCTACGCGGCCGCGACCGCACACCGTGGCGTGCGGCTTCTGCGCGTTCCGACCACAGTCCTGTCGCAGAACGATTCGGCCGTGGGCGTCAAGAACAGCGTGAACGCGTTCGGAAAGAAGAACTTCCTGGGCACGTTCGCGCCTCCGCACGCTGTCCTCAACGACCTGGATTTCCTGACCACGCTGGAAGAGCGCGACTGGTCCGGGGGGCTGTCGGAAGCGGTCAAGGTGGCCCTGCTGAAGGATCCGGAATTTTTCGTGTTTCTTGAGGAGCATGCCCAGCAGTTGCGAGCGCGGGATCTGGACGCCATGGCCCACGCGGTATTTCGTTGCGCGGAGTTGCACGTGCAGCACATCGGCAACAGTGGCGACCCCTTCGAAGCCGGTTCCTCCCGGCCGCTGGACTTCGGGCACTGGGCGGCGCACAAGCTCGAAGCCTTGACCCATCACGCCCTGCGTCATGGGGAAGCGGTCGCGGTGGGGATCGCGCTGGACAGCACCTACGCTTACCTGGTGGGGATGCTGCCGGAAAGTGATTGGAAGAGAATTCTGGGGGTGCTGGAAGGACTTGGACTGCCTGTTTTCGTTCCGGAACTTGAGACCGAGGGCAGCGTCCGGACTTCCGGAGTGCTGGCCGGCCTGCAGGAGTTCCGCGAACATCTGGGGGGACGCCTGACGGTGACCCTCCTGGAAGGCATCGGGCGCCCGGTCGAAGTGCACGAGATGGACCTGGACGTGCTCCGGGAAAGTGTTGGCATGCTGAAAAACCTGCATACAGGTCGGTGACGGTAAACCAAGCCCGTTCTGGAGACAAATTTAGGTGGTCAGCGCAAAGGGATGCGCGGAAATCCGGCCATCTTCAGGCAAGCAGTGGGCCCAGAAAAGTCAGCCGGCAACCGCACCGACAGGTCATGAAGGCCCCGCTCTTCACCTGCCAGTAACGAAGAGTCGGCGGAACCGGATGACGAGAAGAGATGACCGCCAGAAATACGACGCGGCGCCTCGATGAACACTGCGTGTCGCATGCAATCCAACGCCGGGACGCGTGAGCACGGCGGATGACTGGCTCAGTTTGGTTCGGACCTCTTCGTCTGCGCCCGGTATCTCGGATAGACCACTTTGGCCCTGGGATTGAGTTTGCGGGCCTCAAGGGTGGCGGCCACCATCAACGCCATGTGGGTCAGGACCCCCAGGTCGAATTCATCTGCGTCGTGCGGTCTGGTATCCAGAACACAGACCGTTCCGATCCGGAAGCCACCAGTGATGATGGGTGCTCCAGCGTAGAACCGCAGCCCCGGCTCTCCGGTGACGAACCGATGCAGCGCGGACCGGGCGTCCTGAGTGGTATCGGGAATCACCAGGATGCTGTCGGACTCCAGCGTGTACTGGCAGAACGTTTCTCCGACCGGCATCTGTGAGGTCGGTCCCGACTCCGGCTTTAAAAAACTGCCGGGTTGCGTCTATGAAGCTGATCAGAGCGTACGGAACCCCATACAGCCGGGCGAGTCCTTCGGCGATCAGGTCAAAGGACCGTTCTCTGGGCGTATCCATAATCCTGAAGCTGTCAAGCAGGGCAATGCGCTGCTCCTGATGTACGACGGCATTCCACTTGGCAGATGTCATCCGGGAATCTCCTGCCTACAGGTGACGTCCAGCGAGGTCCGTGCTGGGATGGAGCGGATGGTAGGTGTGGGAAAGCGTATCAAGGCTAATGATTTTCAGCGGGGGTTTGCCGGGCCTCACGTGTGAGCAGCTGTTGTTCCGGGCCCTTCTGGCCAGACATCAAGCTTCGCGAACAAACGTTCCGAGAATAACAGGAGCAGGATTCCGGCGTAAACGCGCTGTTTCAAGAGATTTTGGCCACAATATGGCCCGCCTGGCCATGGGTGACTGGGGTCGATTTGAAGCTGGGCCCCGGGCTGCGTTCCTGGCTGGGCTGTCTGGGCTGGATATGAGGCAGCCACCTGAGAACAGTGGTCCCTCATGATTGCAACAAGCTGTCGGGATTCTCCGCTCAATCCTGGACACTGGGCTCCTTGGGCCAGGCAAACCAGAAGGTCGCTCCCTGACCGACTTTTCCTTCAGCCCACACCCGGCCCCCAAACCGCATGCAGGACCGGCGCACCGTCACGAGCCCTATGCCTGTGCCTTCGTAGACCCTGGATGAGTGCAGGCGCCCGAACAGCTGGAACAGCCTGTCTCTCTGCCTCATGTTGAAGCCGGTCCCGTTGTCTTCCACGCCGATCTGATATTCCGAGTCCGTTTCCTGCACACGCACGTGAATGTGGGCGACGTCCCTCTCCTTGGTGAACTTCAGTGCGTTCGCGACATACTCGTCGAGAATCACATACAACGCACGTGGATCGCCCTGGACGGTGGGCAACAGGTCGCTGGAAATCTGGACGTTCCGGTCGGCAATAACGGGCCGGACATTCTTGCGCACCTCGCGGAGCACGGTGTTCAGGTCCACGGGCCGGAGCCTGACACGCATGGAGCGCATCTGCATGAACCGCTCCATTGACGCCATCAGGGCAATCACCTGCTGGATCGCCCGCTCGGTGTTCAGCAGAGGCTGACTGACCTCATCCGGCTGATTTCCCAGCGCGCGTTGGGTCAGGCCCAGAAAATTCATGGCACGCGCCACAGGCAGATGCAACTGCTGAATAAAGACCGTCACGATTTGTTCGAGCTCCTGATTCAGTTCACGGATTCTCGTCGTGTGGGCCTGCAGCTGCCGCTGATAGGCGTCGCCCTCGTCGAGCAGGCTGCTATGGGCCTGTTTGTATGAGGTGATATCGGTGACCACAAGCCGGAAGCACCGGAACTCACCGTTCACTTTTTCTGCGTCAAGATCCAGTACGACGTCAAGCGGCGCGCCGTCGGCATGCAGCAGCTGCGCTTCTCCGCGCAGGCTCAGACCATGCTGCAGTGCCTGAGCGCACAGCAGATCGAATGAGCCCTGTGAAGCTGAAGCCAGAAACTGGCTCAGTCGCCTTCCAAGCAGAACCTCACGGTTGCGTCCCAGAAGCCTGGTTCCCGCGAGGTTGACGTCCTGGATCCGGCCCTGAGAATTGAGCAGGAGGTAAGGGGCAGGCGCTTCCGTGAACAGGGTTCTGCCACGCTGCGGGCTGGTCTGTGCTTCTGCTTCCAGATCTTCTATCCGCTTCTGAAGGGCGGCCACACGGGTTTCTGCTGGAATCTCTTGCTCGGCCATAGGGCGTGATGTCACCTTTTCGAATGAGAGGGGGTTGAGGAGCTTTATAGGCCCGCGACCATCGGCGCACTCATCGTACTTTGCACCTCGTCCTGGTGACGTGTGTGCTTCCCAATAAGGTCCCGGAGAGAAGCGCATACCGCCACGTCAGGGGCCAGCCCGGGTATGCCGGGTCTTGATTAGCCTCCAGAAAGTCGCCTGTCCTGTAGCCGATCGTGCAAAAAACTTCGTGATCCCGGTGGACCCGGCATGGCCCGGGCTGTCCGGGAAACTGGGGATTCTCTCCAGCCACCGCGCCTGCAGCACAGTTCAATCGGGCCTGACACAGCAGGCGTAAGTGCCCGGCCACGCACAGCCCCAGAAGGGGCCTCGATGCACACCCCCAGTTCGCAGTCATTCCGCCCAGGTATGGTGCTCAGCCTGCCATCAGAACAACCGGTTACAACTGGTGTATGCATTCCCTTTCCGTGCTGCTGTCTCTTGCCGCCCTGACCCTGGTCGGGGCAGCTGGCGCCCAGGTGACCCTGACGAACACCACCTGGACCCTGTCTCAGATGACAGTGAGCACACAGCCCGTCGCGCTCCCGGCCGGAATCGGGCGGCCGACTCTGCGGCTTGACGGCCGCTTTGTCGCTGGCGGCACCGGATGCAACACGTACCGCGGACCGTACATCGAGCGCGGTGGCATGCTGACTCTCGGGTCGCTGGCGACCACCCGGCGGGACTGCCCGGGCCCGGGCGGCGCGCAGGAATCACGGTATCTGAACCTGCTGCAGCACGTCACCCGCTACCAGCTCAGTGGGAGCACTCTGACTCTCTTCGCAGGCAACCGTGACCGGCTGGTCTTTCAGGCAGGCAGCGCAGCAAATCTGCCAGCTGCGGGGATATCCATCGACGGCACCTGGCTGTTGTCCGGGGGGACAGCCGTGCGCCCCGTGCCGGGCAGCTCACCCAGCCTCACATTCCAGGCAGGGCGCCTGAGTGGCACTGGCGGCTGCAACCGTCTGACTGGCACCGTCCAGCTGCGGGGGCGCACGGCGACGTTCGGTCCGGTTGCTTCCACCCGGATGGCCTGCGCGCCCGCGGTCAACCTGCAGGAAGCTGCCTTTCTGCAGTTCCTCGCCAGCGGGCCACTTCAGGTTGACATGCAGGCCAGCAACCTCATTTTGAAGAATACGACCGGCTCGACCATGGTCTTTCGCCGCAGTGCAGCCAGCCAGGACAGTGGCAGAGAGCCTACTGGAACCGTCCTGCCACAGGGGCGCACCTTTGTGCTTTCCGCAGTGAATGGCGGGCCCGCGCCGCAAACGGCGCTGCCGGTCACGCTGTCATTTGAAAACGGCCGTGTCGGGGGATCTGACGGCTGCAACGGGTACGGGGGGGCGTACCGTCTTGAAGGAAATCGCCTGGTACTGACAGAAGCAATCTCGACCACGCTCCGCGCCTGTCCCGAGGAATCCGGCTCGGTGGGTCTCACGGAACTGCTGGCCGCTCGGCCCACGGTCACGGCTACCGCCGCGAGGCTTACCCTGGCCGCTGACGGCACGATACTTACGTTCACCCTGAAGTGACACCAGCTGAGCGGCCCGGCACAAGAACCCGGCCAGACGACCGTGAATGCTCCCACGCAGGAGAGGAAGTGGCAGCCCGCCAGCAGAGCACAACATGGAAGAGATGCCTTTGATACGCCGGGAAGCAGCATCCCCAGGATGTTTTCGTTCCTGTCTCCTGTCGCCGGGTCATATGGTCCGCCCCTGCCGGCAGGCCAACTGCGCAGACTTCAATAACTTCCCAGGTTGGTCCGGTCGCCCCTGATTGTGTGATCCAACTTGAGCAGTCTTTCTGCCGTCCCCATGGCGAACCCTGCGCGGCGTTACAACCAGAAACCGGCTATAGGCTGAAACACCTGCTTTAAAGAGCATCAGCGCCCGTGAGCGACCAAAACTTGACAGGATTACATTTGTAAGCTATGGTTGTTAACGTTCACAAAGAAAACTGAGTAGGCTTGAAGGCGCCTAACCTCCAGCAGATCCAGGAAGTGGCTTATCACTTCCAGGTAGATCAGCAGGCTCCTCTGAGACAAAGGAGTTACCATGCGAAATCGTCTTGGCTCATTGTTACCGCTCACTCTTCTGCTTGCGGCCTGCGGTGTCGAGTCCCCGACGGCTACCCGACCTTCGTCTCCCGGGCTGGAGGCACAGTCCCTGGTGAGTATGTCTGGTGATCTGGGAAGTCACGATCCCGGTCTGTTCAAGGCCGGGAGCACCTACTGCTCCATGTCCACCGGGATCGAAGACTCGGCCAATCCCGGGGGCGTGCTTGTTCACCGGTCCAGTGGCGGTATTGGCGGCAACTGGAGCACCCTGGGCGCCGTGCCTACACCGGCCTGGGCCATCAGAGAATACGGAGTCAAAAACATCTGGGCGCCGGAAGTCGTCTACAACGGCAATGATGGCCGCTACTACATGTATTACGCGGCTTCCCAGTTCGGCACCAGGAATTCCGCTATTGGTGTGGCCAGCAGCACCAGTCCCTGTTCTACAGGCACCTGGACCGACCACGGGGCGATCCTGCGGTCCAGCAGTACCACGACCGATTACAACGCCATTGACGCCAACGTCCACTGGGACAGCAGCAGCGGCTGGTGGATGTCGTGGGGATCGTTCTCCAGCGGTATCAAAATTCAGCACATGAGCAGCATGACGACCTTCGACGGGCCCATCTACACCCTCGCCACCCGGCCTGGCGTGGCCAACAACCCGGTGGAGGCGCCGTCCATCTTCAAGCGTGGCAACTATTATTACCTGTTCGTGTCGTGGGATTACTGTTGCAAGGGCCTGGACAGCACCTACAAGACGGTGATGGGCCGCGCGACCAGCATCACCGGCCCGTACTATGACAAGAACGGCAACCGGCTGGATCAGGGCGGCGGCACCATCATGCTCAACGACCGCGCCAACAAGGTCGGACAGGGCGGCGGCGACGTGTACCAGGAGAGCGGCAACTATTACTTCACGCACCACTTCTACGACCGTAACAGCAGCGGCAGTCCCAAGATGGATGTCAAGCTGCTTGAGTGGAACGGCAACTGGCCGTACACTAGCGAGGCCACCAACGGGTACAACCTGGTCAACGGCGGCGTGTACCGGCTGGTCAACCAGACCAGCGGAATGTGCGTGGATGTGCAGAATGGTGTCGCCAGTTCCACGGCGCAGATTCAGCAGTGGGGATGCAATGGCCTTACCGCGCAGAACTTCAGGCTGGAGCAGACCGCGGACGGCTTTTACCGCCTGCGCAGTATGCTTGGCGCCCAGGACATGTGCCTGGATATTGCAGACGGGAGCAGCACGCCAGGGGCCGACATCCGCCTGTGGAGCTGTAACAGCGCCTTTGCCCAGAACTGGCATCTGGAAGATATGGGCCGCGGCTATCACCGTCTGATTGGCCAGCAGACCAGGCTCGCCCTGGACAACGTGAACGGCAGCACGTCCAGCGGCACGGAAATCCGTACCTGGTCCATGAACGGATACGCTCCGCAAAACTGGCGGCTCGAACGCCGCTGATCTCGACCGGGCGCAAGGCGTTCATGACCACCGCTTCCTTGGCCCGTCCTCAGTTTGAGTGCTCGCTTGGGGTATCGGCGGAAAGGAGGACGCCGCCGGCCGGCCCAGTCCTGTCCTTCGCTGGAAACTGGAACAGGCCTGTTCAGATGGTGTCCTCCTGAGGTGCAATTTCAGTTTCCCTGCCTTGCTGTCCGGGTCTTTGTCACTGCAATTGCACAGGCCGGAACAAACCGCGTTGCCGACACCCTGCTTAGCGGGACCCGTGTTTGGACGCTTTGTGGGCATACAGACGCCGGTCGGCCAGCCTCAGGAGGCCCTCCACATTTCTGGCCTCGTCAGGAAAAGACGCCACGCCGACCGCTGCACGAATGCGGCTCCCGTCCACCGTGGTCAGCTGTTCCAGCACCCGGGTTCCGGCTTCCTGCACACCTGCGCTCTGATCAGGGCACAGGACCGCAAACTCGTCTCCTCCGATCCGGAAGGCTGTGCCTCCATGTTGCGTCGCCTGTTCCAGGCAGGCAGCCACCCGCTGCAGCAGGGCGTCTCCCGCCGGGTGACCCTGCTGGTCGTTGACCTGTTTAAAGTCGTTGAGGTCAAGGAGAATCAGTACCACGGGCTGGCCATCCTCCACCCACTGCTTGAGCTGAAGATCAAAGGTGCGTCGGTTGCGAAGCCCAGTCAGGCCATCTCGGTAGGCCAGCCGTTCCAGCTCCTGCTGCGCGGCACGGGCGTCCGAATAATCTTCCTGAACCCCGACGAAGTACTGCAGGGCGCCCCCGACGTGCATGGGCCTGACGCGCAGCCTGTACCACAACGGGGTTCCGTCCTTGCGGTAATTCAACACCACCCGGTCGAACGGCTCACCCTGGTCCAGCGCGGCGCGCATGGCAGAAATGTCCACAGGATCGGTGCCTGGCCCCTGCAGGAAAGCGCAGGTGCGTCCCTTCACCTCCTCCAGGGTGTAGCCAGTGACCCGGCTGAACGCCTCATTCACGTACACGATGCGCCTGTGGGCGTCGGTCACCAGCAAGCCCACGTCCGCGGTGTCCAGGACCTGCCAGACGAGTGAAGTCGCCAGTTCTGCGGATTCGTTTGATTCCTGGGCAAGGATCACTGGGGCACCCAGTATCTGGCAGCCTCAGGAAGAATGTCGGCTGCCTCTGGGGCCGGGCGGCCAAGAAAGTAGCCCTGCGCGTAGTCGGCACCCAGGCCAATCACCTGTGTCAGCTCGTCTGACGTTTCAATGCCTTCAGCAATAACCTGGATGCCCAGGTCATGGGCGTACCCGATCAACGCGTCGACCAGGGGGATCCGGCGGTCAGCTGCATTCAGGCCGCTGATCAGCGCCCGGTCAAGTTTGACGATATCCGGCTTGAGCTCCATCAGGTAGCTGAGGCTGGTGTGTCCGGCACCCAGATCGTCCAGGGCCACCTGGGCACCTTCCTGCCGGTACCTCTCCAGGATGGAGCGCAGCAGCTTGAGATCGGGAAAAGCCTCGCTCTCAGTGACCTCGAAGACCAGCCGGGAGAAGTCTGCGCCGACCTCACGGCAGGTGGCAAAAGTCGTCTGAAGGCAGATGTCCGGGTTGTAGACCACACCGGGGGCGAAGTTGATAAAAAGCTGCTGGTCCGTCTTTAGTTGCGGGTACGCCTGGCGGATGGCAGATCGCCTGGCATGCGCATCAAACGACCTGGCCTGACCGTGGGCGGCAGCTGCCTGCAGCAAAGGACCGGCGCCAATCAACTGCTCGTTCCACTGGGCCCGCACCAGAGCTTCGTATCCTGCCACCCGCCCGCTACCCAGATGCACGATAGGCTGAAGGTGAAACCTCAGCTGGTCTGTAGCGGCCCCAAACCACTGACTGTCCAGACGGTGGGCCCACTGTTCCAGAGGGGCAACCTGCCAGGGATCCAGTTGCCCGTCAATCCAGGGGGCGGCCAGAAGGTCGGAGCGTTCAGTGCGGGAAAACGCCGACAGGAGCGTGCCCAGGCGGTCAAGGACCTCGCGGTTGAGCAGGGCGGCCCCCGACTCCGTGACCGATACAATGTGATGAGCCGCCAGAAGCACCGACAGCTTGCGCTGAAGATGCGTTGAGGTCGCACGGATTGAAAGGGCCGTGACCTGCGTCAGATCCATCGGCTCGACCAGCTGACAATCACATAGTGATGGCTGGAGCTCCGCCTGGGTGAAGTTGGAAGGACCGGACAGGGACATGGTAAATGGTATAGCTGGGCCAGTCTGACACGGCTCTGAATCCCTCTCATGATGATCTGACGATGAAAAGGACCCAGGGCAGGTGGAAGCCGTGCTGAACGAAGAGCACGGTTAGCCTTACATCTCTGTCCCAGGGGCGCCTTGTGGTCAGGTGAATCAAAGGTGGCCGTGGAGCCAGACCAGCGTTGTCGCCCAGGCGTTTTCCGCTGCCTTACGCCTGAAGTTATTTCCGGTGTCAATGTGGAACGCGGGATTGACGCCTGGGTAGATCAGGAACTTATGCTCGATGCCAGCAGCGGTAAGCGCAGCTTCCGTCAAGCCGCGTCCTGGACAGAACCGGGAGGATGGCTTGGCGGTGACAGGAAATTTTGGCCAGGCCCTGTGCCGTGTCAAATTTCTGCCCAACATAATCACCTAAATGGAAGACCGGGGAAAAAGACGTTCTGGACGCTGAAAACATAGCATCTTCCTGAAACCGTCGTTAAACGACGGGGGGACGGCCAGCTCGAGTCAGAACCTGCCCTGGTTTCTCCTTCCTGTTTTGGCACTAATTACTCTTAGTTCAACAAGTAAGTGCTTTGAGAACTCGGCGCGATCTCCGGCAACCTCATTTTATGGACATCAGCTTGGCACTTCAAAACACCGGTGGTAAGTCCTCATCCATCATGGAATTTACGCCCCGTTAAGCAGGTAGCGGCCGTCAGCCATACTGGCCGGTCAAGCGCCGTTTATCGAGTTGAAAGGAATGGCGGGAGCGTACCCTCCGAGGGTTAGGCTGAAAGGCATGTCCAGCGGTGCTGATGCCATCCCTGACCTGACCGCCCCACTTCGCCTTGAACCGGTATTCAAGGAACGTGTCTGGGGCGGCCTCCGACTTCGCCAGGACCCTCAGGGCCCACCGATTGGAGAAGCCTGGCTGGTCCACGAAGACCTGAAGGTGCAGGGGGGGCCTGCCGCCGGCCTGAGCTTGGCCGCTCTGGCTGCCCGGAACCCCCAACGCCTGATGGGGACCAGGGTGCCGGCCGGCCGATTTCCCCTGTTAATCAAGCTGCTTGACTGCCAGGAGTGGTTGAGCGTCCAGGTTCATCCGGACGACGCCCATGCCCGGAACCTCGTTGGACCCGGCGAGAACGGCAAGACGGAAGCCTGGTACGTGCTCGAGGCAGCTCCGGGTGCCCAGCTGATCGGAGGGGTGGACCCGGGCGTGTCCCCATCCACGCTGCGCGAGGCAATCCTCAGTCAGGACGTGTCATCACTGCTGCACCACGAGCCAGTGGTGAGCGGGGATACCTTTCTTGTGTGCGCCGGTACGGTACATGCCCTGGGTCCGGGGCTGCTGATCTATGAGGTGCAGCAGACCAGTGACACCACCTACAGGGTGTTCGACTGGGACCGGCCCGCGAGCGCCGGGCGGGAACTGCACCTTCACGAAAGTGCCCAGGTGGCTGCCCCGGGCCTGGCGGAGCGAGGGCAGGCAGTACCTCAGGAGGCTGGCGTCCACCTGCTGACTCAGTGTGAGTACTTCACGCTCGAACAGCTTCGGACTGCCGGGCCGTCTGTGCAGGCCGATACCCGGGGCGAGTATATGCATCTGTTGACAGCCATTGAGGGGGAGGCGACGCTCACTACCCTGGCAGATGAAATGGTGTTGCAGCCTTACGACACTGTGGTCATCCCGGCGTCCCTGGGCACTTATACTCTCGCGGGAAATGCTGTGGTGTTGCGGGCGCTCCCGGGTGCAGGAAAGCCATAACACGCGGGTCTCCCTGCCGGCTCGGTTGTATGACACCAGCAAGGCAGCAAGCTGGTTATCATTCTGGGCGCGGCGCACGCGGCCAACTTCCAGAAGGCGGGCGCAGCCAACCAGGCGATCATTGACTGGGCCCGGGCCAGCACCTGCGCTGAGGACGGGTACTCCCCGTCCTGCGACGCCACCCGTTAGACTCTGGTGCAGTGACCCGGCGAGAGGAGCTCGTACATCAAGTCACCAGACGGCTGGGGGCCCTGAGTGCGCGGCGCGGCGGGCTGGCGCTGGCGCTGTGGGGTGAAGCGGGCATTGGGAAGTCGTGGGTGGCTGCAGAAATCCTCCGCGCGCTGCCCCTGCGTTCTGCCGAGGTTCACGCCAGCGTTTCAGTGGCAACGCTGATCGGCACGCTGCCGCGCCCGGCCCGGCTTCCTACCTGGACGCAGGAGGCCCTGGGCCGTCTGGAACACGGTGATGCTCTGGGACAGGAGGTGGCGGGAGACGCCCTGAGTTCACTTCTCAGCGAGCTCGCCCCCTTTGTCCTGCATGTCCGGGACCTGCACGACGCGTCGGCGGAGCAGCTCAAGTTCTGGCAGGCGCTCGCCCGTGGGGCCACGCGCAGTCGCGGAGTCGGCCTGATGGCCACCAGCCGGCTGGCGCCGCCCGAACCGTTCGAGGCGCAGGCGATCGAGCGACTCACCCTGGAGGACACCACCTCCCTCCTGAAGCAGACCCTGGGCGCCAGCCTGCCCGATGACGCCGTTTCGTGGATCGGACAGCATGCCTCGGGAAACCCGCTGTTCAGCATCGAATACCTCCGGTTCCTGATCCGGCAGGGCTGCCTCTGGAACGACGGTCAGCGGTGGCACTGGCGCGAGCCGCGTGAAAATCGCATTCCCGCCGGCGTGGAGGCGCTTGTCTCGCACCTCTGTCACACTCCGCCGCTGTCACAGGCCGCGGAGGCAGCGCTGCAGGCACGGGCCATGCTGGCATCTGACATGTCCCCGGCCATCTGGGCGCAGGTGGCCGGTCTGGGTGCCAGTGAGCTGCAGGGCGCATGTGAGGAGCTCGGCCGCAGGGGCATTCTGCGGGCAGGTCAGTTTGTTCATCCCCTGTATCAGGACGTGGAAGTGCACCACCTGACCCGGGCCAGACGCCAGGTCATCGCGCGCCGTGCCGTGAGCGTCCTGCTCAAGTCGGACGTGGAAGCGGCAGCGGGCTTCGCGATGCACGCCGAACTTCCGGCCGCCGAGGCGCTGCCCCTGCTGCGCCGCGCCGCCGAGTCCGCACAGGACGGTGGCCGCCACCGGCAGGCCGCAGAGTACCTGTCCTGGGCGGTCCGCCATGCCGATGAACCGGACCGTGCGCCGCTGGCCCTGGCCGCAGCGCGGCTATGGCGCGCGTTTGAGCCGCGCCAGGTGATTGCGCTCGCACAGCAGGTTCTTGAGACAGAGCCCGAGAACCTCGAAGCAGCCTTTCTTCTGGCCGGAGCCCTGGTCCTTCAAGGAGACGAGGAGCGTGCCAATCGCCTCATCCGGAACCTTCAGGGAAGCAGCGGGCTCGAAGCGTCATGGCTGTTCGAGCTGGTGTCGCTCCACGCCGACAGAAATGACTACGCCGGGGTAATGACCCAGTGGCAGGAGCATCCGCAGCTTCATTCCCTGGCCCCGCCGTCGGTGCAGGCTCAGGTCATCCGCGCGCTGGACTTTATGGGACGGTCCACAGAGGCATGCGCACTGGCGGCCCAGGCCCTCGGGAAGCCTGCGCTCCCCGACGCGGAGCGCACCGTCCTGCTTTTTGCCCGGTGCCGGGCCCTGTACAGCGCCGGAGACCTGGAGGCGGCCGAGGCGGACGCAGGCGAAGTCGTGAAGCTGGCTGAGGCAGGCCAGCGGGTGCATGAGCTGGCCCGTGCGCTCTCTACCCGGGCGACCATCCGTGACACCCTGGGGCGCTATCCCGAGGCCCTTGCGGACGCCCAGGCCTCACTGAAGCTGTTTGCCAGCCTGGGCGTCGCACGCGACCATGCCCAGCAGCAGAGCCGCCTGGCCTGCCTGCTGCTGGAGTACGGCGAGTACGAGCAGGCGGAGACGCTGCTGCATGAAGGGCACCAGGTTATGAAGCGGGCTGGCGTCTCGCATTTCCTGGCGCTGTGCGAGTACAACCTCGCGTACCTGTATCTAGAGCAGAACCCACCGTTTGGTGGCACACTCGCCCTCAAGTACGCCCACGCCGGACTTCAGCACGCGCGCCAGACTGGAAGTCCGCTGATTATTGCCCAGACCGCAAGCATGGCGGCACGCGCAGAGGCGGTCCACGGCTCCGCACTTCAGGCGCTGGAACTGGCCGACGAATCCCTGGACCTCACGCGGCAGGTGGGCAGCTCCCACGACGCCGCCTGGGCCATCTGGGCCAGGGGATTCGCGCTGGAGGCGTGCGGCCGGCCGGCTGAGGCGCTGGCGTCTTTCCAGGAAGCAGCGGGCGATCTGGCGGACCGGGGGCTGACCCTGTGGGCCCACCGGCTGGGCCTGGAAGCGGACCGGCTCGCCGGTGACGTTGCCAGCGCGGCCGACAAACTGAGGTTTTTCCGGGAGCATGACCTGCGCAACTGGGTCAATGTCACGGACCGCTACTTTCCGGACCTTGCGCCGCCGGGCCTGCCAGGGCCCCAGGCGGAGGCGTCCGTGCGTCTGGGTGTCCTTGGCCCGGTCCAGATCCTGCGCGGTGACGAAGCCGTGCGGTACAAGGGGCAGAAAGGCAAGGAACTGCTGGCTCTGCTGCTGGAAGCCCGCCTGGCCGGACACCAGGAGGTCAGACAGCTGGCCCTGCAGGAGGCCCTCTACCCGGAGCTGCCGGACGCGGCGGCTGTCTCGGCCCTGCAACAACTGGTGTACCGCCTGCGTCAGTTCCTTGGCGCCGAGGTGGTTCAGCGCACAGACAGCGGTTACCGCCTGGGAGGAGCCGAGTCCGATGCCGAGGAGTTTCTCAGAACAGGCAACTTGCGGCTATGGCGCGGCCCTTACCTGGAAGACCTGGGGGCTGGACGCGACGTGTCTGCGGAAGAAGCGCTGTATCACGCGTTGGAGCGGCGGGCTCACGCGCTGCTGGCGAGCGACCCACAGGAAGTGGCCAGGGTGGGGCAAATCCTGCTGGAACATGAACCGTACGACCGCCGCCTGCTGTCCCTGACGCTCCGTGCCCTGCACACCTGCGGCAACCGCCGCGCCAGGCAGAAGGTGTATACGCAGAGCGTGGCACGCATGGGCGAGGTGGGCGAGCACCTGCCGCCCCTCAGCGCCCTGCTGGAAGGACCCTGGCCGGACTCCCGCACCGGGCCTGACACTCCTGGGTAAGCGGTCAGACGTCCACCTCGTGGGTCCGTTCAAAGATGGTGGTTCTCGTTAGCAGGGCGTTACCCTCTCCTCCTTAAGCTGCACCCAAGCCAGGAGGAACCGTGCCGGAAAACGCCGTGTCTTACCACGTCTGTCCACAATGCGCTCGTGCGGTACCCGCCCAGGCAGGCGAGCAGTTCTGTCCCAATGACGGAACAGCACTCCTGAAGACCTGTCCAGGCTGCTCCGCGCCCATCCTGTCGCCATATTCACAGTTCTGCACGCGGTGTGCCCGCCCCTACGCCGGTTCGCTACACAGCACGGGGGGCTGGGGCCGGCGCGGGTAGCTTTCGCGGGTCGGGCCGGTCCGAACTTTTCCGGATGCCTTCGCGAAACGGTCCTCCCTCAGGAGGGGAATGGCCCGGCGCCAGTCTGGCCGGGCCTGCCTCCTACTGCAGCAGGACCCGGGCACGTCGGCCGGCGCGGAGGCCTGACAACGGCACTCTGCACCTGCACGTGGTTCCGGACGGTCCCGGCGCCCTCGTGTTCCTGAACCGGCATGAACCGTACCCGCATGGCGCCACTCCGCATCTCGTGCTGCTGGACGGCGATACCCCGCGCGTGCGGGGCTCGGAGGTGCTCACCCACCTGCACACTCCCTGGGCGGCGGAGTTGCCGGTAGTATTCAACGCGGGTCGACGTTTAAAGCGGACGCTCAGGGCAGCCTTCAGGCCGATGCGAACGCCCTCCTCACCAGACTTCTTGACCTCGGCGAGCACACCCGCCTCGTCCAGATCACCCTCAAAAACTGGGGCACCAGGGCCGGCTCGGCGTGCTCATAGGCGTCTACAGCCGCGCCTCCCGGGGACTCACGGCTGGGCAAGGAACTCGCGCTGCAGCAGGGCGATCAACTCCAGCACCTGCTCGCGGTCGATGGTCATGCTGTGCGCGGGTGCACCGTACGGCTGAATGGTGACATACAGCCCCCCGGTCGTCGGGCACACGCAGAACCGGCCATCATCGGCGCGGTAGATGGTCATGGGCACGCAGGGCTCGGTGGGGGACGAGAGGAGGGTCATCGTGCCGTCAGCGTAGGCGGCCTGCCGTGCCGGGAGAAGAGAGTCTGCCCAAGACCCCCTTCATAAGCCGGGGGACGCCGTTGAGCAACGGTTAACCAGTCGGAGCACCTCCCTGCATTCTGAACATTCACGGGAGCCTGAAGGACCTTAGAGCCGCCCACCTGTGATGAGCTCGGCGGGAGTCAACTGGACTTCC
The DNA here is from genome assembly GCF_014647655.1 of Deinococcus malanensis. Taxonomy (NCBI): domain Bacteria; kingdom Thermotogati; phylum Deinococcota; class Deinococci; order Deinococcales; family Deinococcaceae; genus Deinococcus; species Deinococcus malanensis. The sequence continues at coordinate 78,253 of NZ_BMPP01000013.1, read as the reverse complement.
CGCAGCGGAAAGTCAGGGTGGTCCGGGATCACCTGAGAAGAAGGAAGTGGCCTGGCGAAGTAATAGCCCTGTCCCATGTCACACCCCAGACCCTTCAGCAGCTGATGTTGCCAGGCGTGTTCGATCCCCTCCGCCACGACCGTGGCTCCCTGGTCGTGGGCCAGTGCCAGGATTGCTTTGACAAATCCGTCCCCTTCCGCCGGAACGGTCGCGATAAACGACCGGTCGATCTTCAGGATGTCCACGGGCAGCTGCCTGAGGTAACTCAGGCTGGAATACCCGGTGCCAAAGTCATCGAGCGCCATGCGGATGCCAAGCGCTTTCAGCTCGCGCATCTTGGCCGCAGAGGCTTCAACGTCCTGAATCAGGGTACTTTCGGTCAATTCGAGCACCAGAGCGTCCCCTGGAAGGTTGCTCTCGGCCAGAACCCTCTTGACCAGAGGAACAAAGTCCGCAAGGGCAAACTGCGATGCCGACACGTTGACGGCGACGGTCAGGCCCATGGGCCGAACTGTGCGCCACTCGGCAAGCTGCCTCACTGCCGTGGTCAGCACCCAGGCACCCAGTTCCGGCATCAGGCCGGATTCCTCGGCCACCTGGACGATCTTCAGAGGCGACACCGGCCCAAGACCCGGGCAGGTCCATCGAAGCAGGGCCTCGACACCGGACATGCGCGTGTCCGTCAGGGCGACGATAGGCTGGTAATGGAGTTCCAGGGTGCCGTGCCGCAGGGCGTCGCGCAGTTGTTCTTCAAGTCGGACGTGCTGCACATGCACGGCGTGGTTGTGAGGCTCGTAGAAAGAATAGGTATTCTTCCCCAGGGCCTTGGCGCGGTACATGGCCAGGTCAGCGTGGTGCAGCGCGGTCACAGCATCTGCACTGTCGTCCGGGCACACCGCGATGCCGATACTCGCCGTGACATGAAATTCCGTGTCGCCGAACAGGATCGGCTGAGCGACCGCCGTGAGCAGACGCTGCACCACCTGCGTCAGCTGACCCCGGTCAGCTACGGTCATGGTCAGCACGAATTCATCGCCCCCGAAGCGTGCAATCGCGTCCGAACTCCGCGTGCTGGACCTCAGGCGCTGCGCCAGGTGGCGCAGGACCTCATCCCCTGCCGCGTGGCCGTAGGCGTCGTTGATGTGCTTCATGCGGTCCAGGTCGAGAAACATCACGCCCACCAGTGCTTTGTGCCCCTGGGCGGCCTGGATCTTATGGTCCAGGTCCCTGGACAGCGAACGCCGGTTGAGCAGCCCGGTCAGACTGTCGTATCTGCCCTGAAATTCAAGGCTGCGCGTCAGGCGCCGGGTATCTATCACCGCCAGGCCCTGGCGGGCGAACAGCAGCACAAAGAGCAGAACCACCCCTGGGTCCCCCAGTCTGAGGGCCTGGGTGTCATGAATTCCGAATAGCACCGCATAGGACAGAGCGAGGGCCGCAAAAGGCAGCACCAGGTTCAGCCGGTGCTGACCACGGACCGACAGCGGCTGCGTAAGCTCCCCGGCCGGGTCTGCTGTCCTGAGCCGCAGGTATGCCGCGGCACCAAACGCCGTGAACCCCAGCGCCCACATCAGATCAAGGGCCTGACCGAGCTGGTAGGTCCCGCGTGACGCCTGATCCGCATACAGCGTGTGCGCCACCAGATTCAACGCCAGGCCCGCACCCAGCATGGCGAGCTGTGCCCGGTGGATTCCACGCGACCGCCAGCTGGCCATCACCAGCAGCAGGGCCACCACCAGCAGGGTGGATACCGGGTACGCCACAGCAACCGTCAGGGCAAAAGGCTGCCCCGCGTACTGAGCAGCGACATGTCGGATGGACGTGTGCCAGATAGTGTCGCCGACGGCGACGACGATAATGGCGACATCCAGCAGGAAACTGAGCGCCTGAAGACGGGACTGCGCCGGTTGCCAGAGCTGCGTGACTCCGCACAGGAACAGTGGCGCCAGCAGCAGGTACCCGATATCGGCCAGCGACGGAAACGTGGCGCTCCCGGAGAGATCAAGCGCCGTGTAGATGGCCTGGCCGGCGCCCCAGCAGAGGATGCCGGCCGTAAAGAATGTCCAGGCGCGGCGGCTCTGACCAGACAACCGGCGGGCCAGCGACCACGCCAGTGCTGCACTCAGCAGGCAGGTCGGGAAAAAACTCAGGTTCCCCAGGAGGTGCCGCAGATGACCCTCGGAAGCGCCGGTCGCCACCCACAGGAAATGGACGAGCAGGGATGTGACAAGCAGGATAAATAACGTTGTAGGGAAGGCACTTTGCTTCACTGGATCTCCGACTCTTTGTTCCTGAGGCCATCATGTGCCCTGGGAGCTCACGAAACTCTGACCGGGCCTGCGTGCAAGATGAAGGATTATTGGCATGGCCCTGGCCCGGCCTGGTCCAGATTCAGGTGCCGTCACCTTCATCCAAGCCGCACACCAGCGCAACCGCGTTATCTCCCGGGAGATCAAACGCCTTCATAGCGGTAATCACAGCATTTGCCGGCGGAAACTCTCAACTGCTGTGGGGCGAGCGGAGTGGGCGACCATGGAGGGCGGCGACTGAAGTGGTGTGGACGGGAGCGAGCTCACTCCCGTCCACAGAACCGAATACCGCTGTCAGTTCTGTTTTGTCGCAATGCGCGTGGAGCCGGAGCGCGCCACGGTAGGCTCCGCAGATGACGCGTGTCCCTTCTGCTCCGGGCAGCCAGGTCGCCAGCCTGACCCTCAACACGTATCAGCCGCGGCAGGCATGGCGGGGCCTGATCCGCATGGGGACCGATCATCTGCACCTGCACAGCGTCCCTGGGCTGACGTTCTACCGTCTGCTGGGAACCGGGCGTGGAGCGGACCTGACACTCAATGCCGACCTGCGACGATGGGCACGCTTTGCTGTATGGTCCTCGCTCGACGCGCTCGACAGATTTGAGGCCAGCGCCTGGCGGCAGCAGGAGCGTGGGTGGTTGACCGGAAGCTGCACGGTCGTGCTTCGTCCGGACCGCTGGCGTGGACGGTGGGGTGGCGTCGAGCCCCTGGGGCCTCCAGCGGCGGGAGCAGGCGGGGGCTCCGAAAGTCCAGTGGCTGTCCTGACCCGCGCGGCGATTCGTCCGGCACGAATGGTGAGCTTCTGGCGCGCCGTCCCTGCGTCGCAGCAGCACCTGGGTTCGCAGCCCGGGCTGCTGGCATCGGTCGGTGCAGGTGAGGTCCCCCTGTTCCATCAGGCGACGTTCAGCATCTGGCGCCGCGCACAGGACATGCACGCGTTCGCCTATGGAAGCGCGGAACACCGCGAGGTCATGACGCGGACCCACACTGAGGGCTGGTACCGCGAGGAGCTGTTTGCCCGCTTTGGTGTGCTGGATGTCCGGGGCCAGTGGGACGGCCGCGACCTGCTTGCAGCCTTACGGGAAGGTCCTGGAACGCGCTGACTGGCGCCGGGCCACAGGTCAGCCTCAGAACAGTACGCTGGGTGCATGCACATGCAGGACATCCCCTTCGGAACGACCGACTGGGCCCGGGTCGAGGAGACCACTCATCCCGGCGAACGGGGCCTGGCACGCTGGCGGACCCGGACTTTTGGCGGGATCCGGGTCCGGAAGGTCGAGTACACCCCAGGGTACGTGGCGGACCACTGGTGCAGTAAAGGGCACATCCTGCTGGTCCTGGAGGGGCAACTGGAAACAGAACTCCAGGATGGCCGCTTCTTCACCCTGACTCCCGGCATGAGCTACCAGGTTGCGGACGGCGCGGAGGCCCACCGCTCGTCTTCCCGCGGCGGCGCCACCCTGTTTATCGTGGACTGAGGCGTAACCGTCTGAAGGTCGGCTGACCCGGAAGGCGCCACGGCTCAATTTCGGCACTACACCTGAATATCCGTCATTCTGCCCCTGGTCTGAGCAAAGCGCTCGTACCTCAGTGGGGCGATATCGATAAAGGGCGTCTCTCCTACTGCCTCCTGCGCCACCACCCGGGCCACTGCGGCGGCGTGCATGACCCCATGCCCTGAGAAACCACACGCGTTGAGCCAGCCGTCCACACCCGGCATGCGGCCAATGATGGCCTGACCGTCCGGTGTAACCTCGTAATATCCCCACCAGCTTGCACGCCGGTCCAGCGAGGCGCTTTCCAGCCAGGGAAAGCGCCTCATGGCCATGTCCAGGGTAGGTTCCAGCCAGCTCCAGTTCATCCCCTCACGCCACCCTGTGTCTGACACGTCAGCACGCCCCAGAATCAGCCGCTCGCCTTCCGAACGCAGCCACACCCCACTGCCCAGATCAAACACCATGGGCAGCCGGCGCGGCAGCTTCAGTGGGCCGGTCGTGAACACCATCCGGCGTGCGGGGTGAACCGGAATGTGCAAGCCGGCCATGGCGCCGACCTCTCCTGCCCAGGCTCCACTCGCATTGAGCAGCAGCGGCGCTTCCACGTTTCCTTGCGATGTGGTCAGCTGCCACACCTCTCCTTCCCGCCGGATACGCTGAACCGCCGTATCCAGCACAAAGCGCGCGCCTTCCTCCCGGGCCTGCGTGACGTACGACATGGTGAGTCCATGGGCATCGACCGAACCGTCCGTGGGGCAGTAGGTGCATCCGCCCACTCCTGCAGGCTCGAACACCACATGGTCCTGCGCTTCGGCGGGCGTCAGCACTTCAGTGCAAACACCCAGGCGGTGTTGCAGGGTGACACTGTCCAGATGCGTCGTCCACTGGGCCTCAGGCACCATCAGTAGGTAACCGCCCCGGCTGTACCCCGACTCCGGCATGCTGGCGTATTCCTCGATGCTGGCCTGCGACAGACGGATGTTGGTTTCGGTGGCGAACTGGGCCCGGACACCGGCAGCACTCTTGCCGGTCGATCCTGAGGCGGGGCTTCCCTGCTCCAGGACCAGGACATTCAGACCGCGCTGCGCAAGCCGCCACGCGCTGGCCGCACCGATGATGCCCGCCCCGATCACGGCGATGTCCGCCTGCAGGCGGCCCGTCAAGGAAGGTCGGCCTCCACCACCGGAAAGCCCTCGACCGGAAAGGTATCCACGTTGGCCGAACGCTGCTGGACCAGCACCCCGCCGTCCACCGCAATGAACTGCCCGGTGATGTAGGCCGCGTCATCAGACGCCAGGAACAGCGCCGCCCCGGTCATGTCCTGAGCCACCCCATAGCGTCCGAGCGGGACCGTTTTCTCTCTGACGCGTAACTGCTCGTCGGTGAGCCCGTAGGTGTTGATAAATCCCGGCACGACCCCGTTGACCCGCACGCCGTAGGGCGCCAGATCCAGCGCCATGGCACGGGTCATCGCCTCGATGCCTCCCTTGGTCGCGTCATAGGCGACGTTTCCCCTGTGAGCCCGGGTCGCACCACCCGACGAGGTGCTGATGATCACGCCCCGCCGACGCCGGACCATGATTCGGGCGGCCCGGTGGGAGCACAGGAAGACGCTTTTCAGGTTCACCTGAATAATGCGGTCCCACCACGCCTCGTCGGCCTCCAGAAAGTGCCGCGCGGTGTCGATCAGAGCGGCGTTGTTATACAGCACGTCCACGTACCCGAGGGTCGCCTCGATCTGCGCGAACATGGTGTCGACCTGCGAGGCGTCCGACACGTCGGCGGGCACGGCGAGAGCGCTCCCACCGGCGTCCATGATGCCCTGTACGACCGCCCGCACCGCGTCTTCATGCACGTCGTTCACGGCCACCTGCGCGCCCTCACTGGCGAAGCGCTCGGCGACGGAGCGGCCGATACCACCGGCTGCCCCTGTCACAAGCACCACGCGGTCGGCAAATCGGCTGGGAAGGTTGTTCGTCATGGGGATCTCCTTTCAGGACAGACCCGGTGTGAACCAGCAGGGTCAGACGTGGACAGCATCACACCTGGACGTGCTCCTGACAAAGTGGTGCAAGCAGGGCACCCTGTACCAACAGGGTACGGGGTTCACCAGACCATTGCCCTGGGCTCTGCGGGAACACGCACTTGCGATTATCTTTCCTGTGCGCCAGCACGAGCACGTGTGCGCAGGCGCCTGACCAGCGGCCACGCCCACCACAGCACACCGATCGCCAACGCGACAGCCGCTGTAAAGGTGTTGGTTCTCCGTTCACCCAGCACCTCGCTCAATACCAGGTGGGTGGCCAGAATCAACGAGGCTGACAGCGGAATCAGGCCGACCACAACCAGCCGGGTTCCAAGCTGCTTGAAGCGCAGCCGGTCTGGAACCGGCCAGACCAGACGGTGGTACGCGGCTGGCGTCGCGAACACGATGAGACTCAGCAGGGCCGTCAGGAAGGTCGCGGCATAGACATTGCGTTCCGCCGCATCCAGGCGCGCGAAACCACTGCTGAATGGAAGCGTGACAAGAAACGCCGTCAGCACCTGCGAACCGGAAAGCAGCACCCGGATTTCCTGGAGGAGGTCGTCAAAGGCTTCTGTGGTAAGTGACTCGCCTGGTTCGGACATTCAGCCACCATAAAAGCACGCACAGGAGGCGAAGTCCTCAGATCCCTGTGACACGGCCAGTCGGGCGGGAGTGCTCCAAAGGCCGGAACCCCAGGCCAACACACGGCCCTGGTATCAGGACTCCGCAGCTACACGGCTCCGGCTGCACCACCCCCAACACACTCGGGTCAGCAGTCGATCTTGGCACGCTTCACGGAGAGGCAAGCCCAAGGATTCCAGTTGAATGTGTAAGTTTCGGGTTTCAAGTCGGGTCGAAGGGCCCCCAGAACTCCGCAGCAGGGACGAAGGCAAGGCGGTCACGGACGTTGAGCGATGAACGGACGGACCTGTGGGGGCTGAGCACGAACGGCTAAGAACCGCCCGTAAGCTGCCAGCCACACCCGATGCCTTCCGGGGTTAAACACTGAGCCTATCAGTCATAGACCACCGTGACAAAGTAGGTACCCACCTGATGGCCGACTGTTCCTGCCCGCAGGCCCACCCGCAGTTCCTGAGGTCCCTGCGCGGTAAAGAACTGAACCGTCAGATCGTAGACCGTGAGCTCAGCGGGACCTTCGGAAGGAGGCGGGGCGCCGATGCTTCTGAGAAAGTCCAGCATCCGTGCCGAAGTCATCAACTCGAAAGGTGTGCCCGGCTCGACCACCGCCCCTACCCTGAACCCGTAATCCTGCAACTCCCCGTGTTCTGCCCGCCTGATCGTCACGGCATTGAGGAACACCAGACCTGGTCCGAGATTGACCAGATGCAGTGCACGCGCAGCCAGAGGCTCGTCCACCAGGTCATCTGTGTTGAAGTGATGGACCAACAGACACTGTCCGCAGTGCGTGACGACCTGCGCTCCTTCATGGAGTGGGCTCTGAATAGTCGCGGGATGGGTCATGACTGAGGTTACCGGGAAAACAGCACGGGAAGATCAGTGCCGCCTTGCTGCGTGCAGTGCCTGAAGCTGAATGCAATGAGGATGCAGAGCAAAGTGTCCTGTTCGGGCACCTGCCTTCCACATGAGGATCAACTCACACCGGCAAGCCAGTCGAGGTTGAAAAACACCCTGTTGATGGTGGGCTGAAGTTCCAGAAGGATATCTCCAGGATCCCGGTCGCCCCAGCGTCCGAGGAGCAGTGGTGGAGGCATGACCTCACTGCTTGTGCGGGGGTTGACCAGCACGCTGGCCCCGTACCCCTCGCTGACCAGCTCCAGAAGATCAGCCAGGGCCTGCGGGTCGACCTCATGGCAGGGAGGCACATGAAGCAGAAGCAGAGGCTGCAGAGACAATTCGGTCATGACGTAATCCTGCCCGATTAGTATGTTCAGGAATGGTGTCCGACGGTACCAATCCCTATTGGAACCTGAAGCAGACGCATTTCGCCGCTGGTCACGAAATTGCCGCCCGCATCCCCACGACGTTTCAGGGTGCCTTGCAGGTGCTCGGGCACCATCATGAACGCTGGGATGAGACAGGCTCCCCCGATCGTCTGCCGGAAGCAGCTCCAGCCCGCTCCCGGCGCGGATCTTTGCCGTTTGCGAAGTGTGTGACGCACTGACAGGCGAGCGTCCCTGCAGGCCTGCGTGGACCCAGGCCCAGGAGGTGTCAGAACTCACCGCACAATGTGGCCGGCAGTTTAACGCCGCAGTGGTCAACGGGTTTGCCTGTGTGATCACCAGCGGCCTCCACACAGAAGCCAGCCGAGAGTCCGCAGACGCCGGTACGGCTGGCTTCTCACCGCTGGCGCGTGTCCCTCGTCCGTACATCGGGCAGGGGCAGAAGATAAACACTACACGCATTCCCAATGCAGCCTGACAGCGCGCTCACAGCCGGTTTTCCGACCACAAGAGTGAAGAGGTAACTGAATTTTACCGTCCAGAGGGTGCAATGTGATTTATGGACTATGTACTGGTCAAAGTTCAGCACGACCGCGATCCGGGGCGCGGCCGGGTGCTGCAATCTGAGTGCCTGGCCATCGACGAAGGGAGCACCCTCCGGATCGTGAAATTCGAAGCCTCAGGAGGCCAGCCCTGCCATTACGAACTGGTCGATGAGGTGAATGGCCTCACCTACCGGGCGGAATGCGGCACCGGGGAGGGTCGCCACGACGGGATCTATGTCTACCGGGTCCAGGAGCCGGGATTCCGGGCCTGACCTCAAACAGAGTCTCGCCAGCCCCAGCCTGCTCAACGCACTCGTGGTCCAGGGATGAGGGCTGAATCCTCAGATCCGCATTTCCAGCCCCACAAAAGTTGCGCGCCGGACCTGCCCACCCGATCTTTGAGGCCGCCGGACGGTCGCTGCACCAGGCCCCTTGAGCCCCAGCTCATGTAACAGATCGGTGACCTCGTTCTCGGCCCTGTGTGAAAGCAGGATGTCGCGCAAAGTCCCATCGAAGCTTAGCTTCAGGTGGTCCTCCAGCCGACTGCCTTCCGTAAAGGAGTTGTCGACTCCGGCGTCGAACGCTCTGGCGCCGTAGCAGGGATCACCGGCGAGGGCTAGACTCAGCTCGGTTGGCGCCCCTTACGGCAAAACGCCGTACTCAAGGTGGGTGAACTCAAACCGCATCCAACTGTGACAGCAGAGAAGGACAGATCCTCGCCTTGGATGGGAGGCAGGCCCCACCGCAATAGCCTTCCGCACAGCCATAGCCGGCGCCTTGAAAGCGCGGCCCCGCCTTCACCCTGTGCCATGGGCCATCGCCCCTGCAACACTCATCCCCGTGCGCCCTGATCCGCCATTCAGGGTCGGTCCGATCAGAGTGGCTGGTTTCCATGGCTATCAACCTGTCCCGGCGCCGGCAAGATCTCACTCCACCCGAATTCCTGAGAGGATCACCATGCCAGAGGAACACACCTACACCATCGAGATGCACCGGAAGGAAGACCATGGCCGGGAAGACAACGCCAGAATAATTACCCTGCATACCAGCCGTGGAGCGATAGATGCGCGGCTCCACGAGCCTCCGGATGGACCAGGAACAGCAGGGATCGTGTGGGTTTTCGGCGCCGGAGGAGGCCTGGGCGGCCCGGCTGGTGGCCTGTACACCCGGCTCGCAGGGCAGCTCGCCCCGGCGGGCGTCACGTCCCTGCGCCTCGACTACAGGCAGCCTAACCACCTGATGGAGTGCACCCTGGACGTGCTGGTCGGGGTAGCGTTCCTGCGAACGCTGGGAAGTGCGCGGCTCGTGCTGGTAGGGCACTCGTTCGGTGGAGCGGTGGTGATCAATGCGGGCGCCAACAGTGACGCCGTGGTGGGGGTAGCCGCCCTGAGCAGCCAGACCTATGGGGCCGAGGCGGTCAGGGATCTGAGCCCGAGGTCGCTGCTGCTGCTTCACGGCAGCGCGGACGAGGTGCTGCCCGATGCGTGCTCACGCCTGCTGTACGAGCAGGCTGGGGACCCGAAAGAACTTCACCTGTTCCCGGGATGCAGGCATGGCCTGGACGCCTGCCGGCAGGAGGTAGACGTCACGCTGATCGACTGGTTGCGCCGTACCCTGGCCCTCTCCCCTGCTCAATCACTGTGAAGGTCATTCACTTGAAGACACGAGCAAAGGCTCAAAGAAACCTGCACGTGCACCACCTACCGGATCAGGTAGAAATCTCGCTCTTCCCGGACGGCATTCTTCAGGACTGCCGTCTTGATCTACGGTTCGGATCAGGCTCAGGGGTCATTTGGACGAAGTCGACGGTTTTCGGGAACTCGACCGGACAGCCTAAAGGCCGCTTCAGCGGTGGCTGCATTTTTACGGTATGACAGCTCCGTAGCGACCACCAGTGCCCATGCTCCCGGTGCGCTTCCAGGAATTATCCGCGCCGGGTTGGTAGTGTTGAAGACATTCGACAGGTTCAGCTGCGGTCCCGGATCTCCTTAAGCAGTCAGATGTTCGGGCATGACAAGCACCCTTTGCACCCAGCCGGAGGACGACTATGACGCCCAGAAACTCTGCCCTGACCCTGAAGCAACAGCTCGACCGGCTGACCAACCGCCTTCATGAGCTGGCCGGCTGGCGGGACCATGCTCAGCTCCCCATCCAGGAGGTCAAGTTTTCTGACGTCACAGGAAAGACCAGCACCCTGGCCGTCGGTCAGGGGTGGCCGTCGCGTGCGTTTCCGGTCAGCCTGACCTTCAGCATCTCCATTCCGCCGGAGTGGGCCGGGCAGTGCGTGATGCTGCACGCCGATCCAGGGGGCGAGGCGCTGGTCGAGCTCGACGGGCGTGCCATCGGCGGACTCAATCCCTTTCACCGTGACCACCTGCTGCTGACCCGGGCGGCTGGTGGGGAAACCTTGCAGCTGCGCATCCTGGCCAGCCCGAAAGGCCTGTTCGGTACACCTGAGCGCACCCCGGCCCTGCGTGCCCTGAGGCTGTACGTGCCAGATCACGATGTCGGGGCCGTGTATGAAGACCTGCTGGCGTCCCTGGACGGAGCGGCTCAGCTGATCGCCATGAACCGTGATCCCATTGCCGCCAGGGTGCTTGACCTCCTGGATGAAGCGTTTGCCCTCATCCCCCTGGAGCGTCATGATTCCGGCACGTATCTGGCGCGCCTCAGCTGGGGGACCGCCGAGCGCACCCGGCTTGGTGGCCTGTGGGACGAATACAACTTTGAGCAGCCGGCCCCGGCGCCGTATCCCGACGGCTGGCGCGCTCAGCTGTCAGCAGCGCGCGATGTGCTGCGCGAGGGACGCGAACAACTGCTGCTCAGCTATCCGGCGGAAGGTCAGCTGGCCCTCTCGGGACACGCCCACATTGACCTGGCCTGGCTGTGGCCGCTGTCGGAGACCCGCCACAAGGTCAAGCGGACCTTCTCGACCGTCCTGTCCCTCATGGACGAATATCCGGACTTTACCTTCAACCAGAGCATGGGCCAGCTGTACGAGTTCCTGCTCGAAGAAGCGCCGGACCTGTTCAGCACAGTCCAGAAGCGTGTCCAGGAAGGCCGCTGGGATCTGGTGGGCGGCATGTGGGTCGAGCCGGACGGCAACCTGATCAGCGGCGAGAGCTGGGCGCGCCAGTTGCTGCACGGTCAGCGGTTTTTCGAGCAGCACTTCGGAAAGCGCGCGTCTGTCTGCTGGCTTCCCGATACCTTCGGCTACTCGGCCAATCTCCCGCAGTTCCTGCAGCAGGGTGAAATCCGGTACTTCTTCACTACCAAGCTGTACTGGTCGGAGACCAACCCGTTCCCGTATGACCTGTATCACTGGGAGGCGATCGACGGCACCCGTGTGCTTGCCCACCAGTTCTACAACCCGGCTGAAGGGTACAACGGCGACATCAAGGCCCTTGATCTGGCGGAAACATGGAAGGCATTCCGGGGCAAGCGCTGGCACGACGAGTCGCTGCTGTCGTTCGGCTATGGCGACGGCGGTGGAGGCCCGACCCGCCACATGCTCGACCGGTATGAGCGCCTCAAGCGCTTCCCGGGGCTGCCCGGGCTGCACATGACCCGCATCGAGGACTTCTACGCGCGGGTGGACGGGTCCCGGCTGCCCGTCTGGGTCGGGGAACAGTACCTCGAATTGCACCGCGGAACCTATACCACCCAGGGCCGCGTGAAAGCGCTGAACCGCAGGCTCGAGCATGTGCTGCCTGAGGCGGAGGCCGCCTGCGCGCTGGCCACCCGGTTGACAGGCGCCCGGTACCCCCGCGAGGAACTGTACGGGCTATGGAAGGTGCTGCTTCGCAACCAGTTTCATGACATCCTGCCCGGCAGCAGTGTCCGGGCCGTCTATGACGTCGCGCACCAGGAGCTGGACGAGACTCTGGCGCGCGGGGAAGCGCTCCGGGACGCGGCCCTTCTGGCCCTCAGCCGGCGGGTTCAAGGCGAGGGCGACGTTGCCTGGAACCTTTCACTGACCGAACGAGAGTGCCGGGGAGTCTGGGTCCCGCCGCTGGGCTACGCCCGGGTGCCGGCCGGGGAACAGGCCGGGGTAGCCGACGGACTGACCCTGGACAACGAACACCTGCGGGTGGTGGTCAATGAGGACGGCACCCTGGGGAGCGTCTGGCACAAATCTGAAGGCCGTGAGGCGCTGGGTCCGGAGGAGGATGGCAGCATCCGGGGCAATCAGCTGTGGGCCTATGTGGATGTTCCGCGCGCTTGGGAAGCGTGGGATGTCGATGCCAGCTACGCCCGGGAAGGGGAGGAAGTGCTGGCCAGCGACCGCCCACGCCGGCTTGACGAGCATCAGATCAGGGTGGACCGGACCCTCGGCAACAGCCGGGTCACGCAGACGTACGTGCTGCGGCCTGGAATGCGCCGGGTCGACATCGTGACCGGGGCCCAATGGACCGGGCGCCGCACGTTCCTGCGGGCCTTGACGCGCGCGAACGTCCGCACCATGCACGCCACCTTCGAGTCGGCCTATGGGGCTGTTGAGCGCACTACCCACATGAACACCAGCTGGGACGCCGCACAGTTCGAGTCGCCGGGCCACCGCTGGGCAGATGTCAGCGAGGGAGGCTTTGGCCTCAGCCTGCTCAACGACAGCAAGTATGGTCACAGCGTGCACGGCGACGTCCTGGGGCTGTCCCTGCTGCGCGGGCCGGTCTATCCGGACCCGGGCGCCGATGAGGGAGAACATCGTTTTACCTACAGCCTGTTCCCACACGCCGGGGACTGGCGGGGCCAGGGCATGGCCGGCACGGTCGGGCAGGCCACCGATCTCAACGCGCCCCTGACGGTCGTCAGCGCGCCGGCAGGCCCGGCAGGCGAATGGCCCGAGAGCGGTTCACTGCTGACCGTCGAAGCGGGGGCCGGCGTGCAGCTTGGGGTCCTCAAGCTGGCCGAGGATGCCGACAAGCTGCTGCTCCGCGTGTACGACGCGCATGGGTCGAGGGGCGAGCTGAGGGCTGTTATGCCAGAGGTGCGCGGCTGGCAGGCGGCAAATTTTCTTGAGGAGGCGCGTGGTGTCACCCAGGAACGGTGGACGTACACGCCGTATCGCGTGGTCACCCTGCGTGAGGTGTGAAGCACATCTGTTCAGGTGCCATACGGCTGAGGTCACGAGCGCTTCGGCTCGCCACCGCCAGCCCGCAGACGTGACCGCTGCGTGAAGACGGCCGAATTGACCGGCGTAAGAGCGTCAAGCACCATCAGGCTATGCCCTCACGGCTTCTTTCGGCGGCGCTTGTGGTCATCGGGCTCGGGACCCTGACCACCGCAAGCCAGGTCGGACCGCGCCCACCGGCCCAGACCTTCCGCAACCCGATTCTGAGCGAGGGTCAGGACCCGTCGGTCGTCTTCGACGGACGCTTCTATCACCTCGTCCAGTCGGACCAGGACGGCATCAGCGTCCGCACCTCCCTGACCCTGACCGGGCTGGGCAACGCCAAGAAGACCGTCGTGTGGCAGGGTGGTCAGGCGGATTCACCGTGCTGTGAGCTCTGGGCGCCTGAACTGGTGCGCTGGGACGACCGCTGGTACATCTACTACGCTGCCGACGACGGCCGCAATGAGAACCACCGTATGTACGTCCTGGAAAGCAGACGTGCAGGTGGCCCCTACACCTTCAAAGGGAAGATCACCGATCCCACCGACCGTTGGGCCATCGACGGCGCCGTCTTCCGCGCACCGGACGGCCACCGGTACTACCTGTGGTCCGGCTGGGAAGGAAGGGTCAATGTGCAGCAGAACCTGTACATCAGCCGCATGCGCAATCCATGGACCCTGCAGGGCGAACGGGTCCTCATTTCCAGTCCTGACCAGCCCTGGGAGCGCAACGGCAGCCCGTACATCAACGAGGGACCCGAGGTGCTGGTGCGTGGTGGGCGGGTCTTCGTGGTGTATTCCGCCAGCGGCAGCTGGACCAACGACTACTGCCTGGGCCTCCTGAGTCTCCAGGGTGAGGTTCTGGATCCGGCAGCCTGGAAAAAGTCCAACGGCTGTGTGTTTTCGCGCAACGACGAGGCCAGTGTGTACGCCCCCGGCCACAACGGCTTTGTCAAGTCTCCGGATGGCACGGAGGACTGGCATCTGTACCACGCCAACGAGCTCGCGGGCTCGGGGTGGGGTGGCCGCAGCATCCGCGCTCAGAAATTCACCTGGGCTCCGGACGGCACGCCACGGTTCGGACGCCCCGTGGGATTCGGACAGGCCCGGCCCCTGCCGTCCGGCGAATTCGAAGCCGAGCAGGCGCAGCTGACCGGGGTCCAGGTCCGGGAGGTCTCGCTCGCGTCAGGGGGCCGGGCCGCGCGCCTGGACAGCCGGGGAGACCGCGTCGTACTTCGGGCGCGGGTGCCGAGGGCAGGAACATACACTCTGCACGTCCGTTACTCCAACGGCTCGGGCCGCCCGGCCACACAGAGCCTCGCGGTGAACGGCAGTACCAGAAAGCTGACCTATCCGGCTGGGGCCTGGGAAAGCTTCGGCACCCGCCCGACGCCGGTTCGGCTCCGGTCCGGCGAGAATGATCTGCGGTTGATTCAGGAGGCCGGAAGTGTTCAGATCGACGCGGTCACATTGACGCCAGCAAACGACGCACCCCGCTGACTGCGGCCCTGGCGGCTGTTGCCACAGAGTTTACGCCTATTCCGTGGAAGCGCCGTTTCTCAGGACAGAGTTTCCGGCTCAGGTGGCGTTCTCCAGGGATCGCCAGCAGGTTGTTCTCCACCACCTCAGAGCGATGTAAAGAGGGTGTCGAGGGTAAGCTCTGCCGGTGTCCTCCCCCGAAAGATGAAGAGGACAGGTCTGGCTGCTGGGGAAACAGTTCTGCACACCACAACCTCGCGAGACAAACCCTACTCCAGGTGACAACATCACCACATGCCCCGAGGCGACTGGTCGTTCCCTGCCCCCCGGGCAAGCTCAGGCCAGCAGAACGGTCCGGATACCTTCCAGCTCTGCTGCCATAATCTCGATCTCGTGCCAGTGCATGCTGACCTCCAGATCGTGCAGGCCCAGACTTTCCACCCAGGCCACCACCAGCCGTCCACGGGTCAGGGGAACAATGGTCCAGCTCTCGAGATATTCCGGCATTCCGGTCAGGCGCGAGGCATCGGCCAGGCTCAGTTCGCTTCCATGCACGAAGCCGCCGATGGATCTTTCAGCCTGACTGGCCACCGGCGCGCCGTGGCGAGGCTCAAGCCTTTCACTCAGAGCCAGGCGTTTATACCCGAACACTTCCCGCGCGGCGGTCATACCGGGCCCAGGGTAGCGGCGGGCTTGCGCTGCTACTATGTGCCTCCACACACTGAGACCCCGGGGAGACACTGATTTTCATGGCCCGACAGCCCCTGCGACACCTGATTTCCGATCTCTGCGCGTTCCCCGGCACCTACCGCCTGAGCACGCCCGCTGGCGACCTTAACCTGCACAGGCCAACTGAACTTCAGCAGCCGGTGGATGTCTTTACCCTCACTGGCCCAGCCGGAAGGGAAACGTTTGTTATCAACGGGCCACGCGCCTACGGTCGTGGGGGCAATTTCGACTTGAACACCCCGGCCGACCGGTACCTCCTGGCGCATACGGTGCAGCCCAGCAACCCAAGCCAGGACGAACACCTGGGCCTGCACGCCGAGCTGAACGAGGCTGGATACCTGCTTGGCCAGGGTCAGCCGTTCCAGCACGAACAGGAGACCCTGACCCCCCTCACGGCCCACAATGCCGAAGGGCGGGTCCTGTGGTTCTCCGAGGTGTACAGGCAGTCTTTCGGCCTGCCCCTCGAACACTATGTGCAACACAACGGCGTGCGGCTCGCGGCTCTCCGGCACCACGAAACGCGGGACACGGTCAGACTGATGGCACAGAGTGATGATGACCTGAAGGCCCAGGGCATTGCTCCGGATTCCCTCCCAGCGCTGCTGCTGGTCAGTGCCTGGTCGGTTCATCCGGAGGCGCTCGAAGCCATCCTTGAAGGCGAGGTCCCTGCCCCCTCGTTTCTACCGCCGGGTGATTTTGAGTGGCATCCCACGGCCTACCAGCAACTCCACCTCAGCCTCACCCGCAGCGAACTGCAGGAGCAGGCCCCTACGGTTCTGCCCGCCTCCCCCAAGTAACTGCGCTCAGGTGCGGCTCTGAGGATGAGGTGATGCGCCACGGCCTGGCGGGTCCTTCCTGTGACGGTGCACGGGAGTCATGCTGCCGTGGGCCGGTCCTTTCGGAATTCTGCCGCCGGAAAACCCTTCACGATGGAAATCGCATACCAGGAATAGTGACGGAGCTTGCTCCGCTACCGGAGCAGTGGAGAATCTGGAAACAATTCGTCGTTCAGCCCTGAGGGCACTAACCGAGATCCAGCTTGTGGTGACCAATACAGGTCACGACATCCTCACACCGCAGATCCAGGCCCTGCGCACCCGCTACCTGGAAGCCAGAAGGGAGTTCCCGGCCAGTGAACTCAGACAGGTGCATGACGATGCCCAGATCCTTCTCCAGGCGTGTAGCCCGGTTCTGCATCCATCAGCTGTGATTCTGGTTCCTTAAGATTGGGAGGCGGTTCCCGAAGGTCTGTGTGTCCTGACGACGTATCTTTTCGAGCAGCACCGGGCAATGGTTGTCGTGCTGGAAGCGCCACAGACCATGAGCGACCCGGTGTTCCTCCTGACCGGCCCGTGGAACACCTCCGAGGATCGGCAGGCCGCACAACGCGAAATAGAGGATCGGCTGTTACCGCAGTCATTCTTCAACCTGAAATGGCTGGATTTGCCCTGACAGGCTGGCGCCGTCCAGATTCTGGTCAAGTCAGCTCCGCAGCGTGCCCGTGGGGTATGCGAGACGCGGGAGCGCAATTCGAGCATGCCGAGGCTGATGCGCGGGGGCACGATACGGCCTTCCATGGCCCACTGTTCTCCCGGCCAGGCCTCACGCAGCAAACCTATGGTTCACGCTCCAGGTACAGTGTCGTAGCATGAGTCACCCGGCTTTTGGTGCGGTCCTGTTTGACCTTGACGGCGTCCTGATAGACAGCGAACTGCTGGCCAACAGGGTGTGGATCGAGGTTCTGGCTGAGCACGGACTAAGCCTGACTCCACACGCGTTTATGAAAGGCGCCATCGGCCAGACCCTGACCGGAGTCTTCGACTGGCTGCGTACCGAGCACGCCTGGGACAGGCCAGCAAGTTTCGAGACCAGCCTGGATACCCGGTTGCTCCAGGCCTTCCAGACCGTGACCGCCCTGCCAGGAGCCGAGCAGAGCCTGCGCTCATTGCAGGCAGCGGGAATACCGACTGCCGTTGTCAGCAACAGCCAGCGTGACCGCCTGCATCTGAAATTGCAGGCGGCGGGGCTGGCTGACCTCGCAGGCCATCATGTGTATGACCCGGCGCATGTGCAGGGGCGCGGGAAGCCGCTTCCTGATCTGTATCTGGTGGCCGCAGCCCGGCTCGGCGTCCAGCCTGAACGGTGCCTGGTGATCGAAGACAGCGTGCTGGGCGTCCAGGCGGGTGTGGCTGCCGGTGCGACCGTGTGGGGTCTGCTGGCCGGCGGGCACATGCACGGCGGAAGTAGCCGTGAACTGGCCGAAGCTGGCGCCGCCCATACTCTGGATAGCCACCATGAATTTCAGCGTGCACTGGCGTTGACCGTATTGAACGAGCCGGGTCCAGCTGCCGCGACACTCCGGTGAGAGGCATGCCGGGGAACGACCTCCAGGCGGTCGCCAGCACACTACGGCGCGGCGGCAACTCCCGAGGTGCTCGTCAATCTCGTGGCTTCCCCATGTCCGAAGTTATCTGCCTGCGGTCGACTCGTCCGCCAGCACGCGGTTGGCCTGCCAGTAGCGCAGGAACGCTTCGACCTGCTCCAGAAAAGTGTCAAAGGCGGCCGACTTCACAAGGTACGAACTGGCGTGCAGGCTGTACGCCTGGCTGATATCACTCTGGGCGTTCGACGTCGAGAGCATCACCACTGGAATCGTCCGCAACTCTGAATCCTTCTTGAGACGCTCGAGCATCTCGAAGCCACTCATGCCAGGCATGTTGATGTCCAGCAGGATGACGTCGGGTTTCACAGCGCCCGCCTTCAGAAGCTCCAGGGCCTCGTGTCCACTCTGCACACAGGTCAGATTGCAGGCTGGACAGACTTCCCCGAAAGCTTCCTGAGCAAGAAGCGTATCCGTCGGATTGTCGTCGACCAGCAGGTAACGGTAAGGCGCGGGCATCTCGCCCAAGGATAGAGCCTGGGCCAAGTGAAGCAGATACGAAAAGCTTTACCCTTGGAAGAGAATATCTTTGGTGTTGGGCCCTGAGCCTGACCAGCTGTGTGCAGTCCTACTTGGTACAGAGGGGCGGTCGTTTCAGGTGTAACGGGCAGCCGGGTGACCTGGAATCGAAGTCAGTGGGGGTGCAGGTAAATCTTCTCCTTCCTTAACCTGTCTCCATTCCGCGTGCCCACTGAATAAACGCCGCCAGGTCTGCTGCCTGCCGCTCCAGGCTGGGTAGCGCCACATACATCATGTGTCCGGCCTCATAGAAAGTTTCTCGCAGGTTTCCACGCAGCCCGGGGTCGAGCTGCAGGTGATCGAGCGTGTGGCGCGTGGCGTGATAGGGCGTGGCGAAATCAAAATAGCCGGAGGCCACCAGGACCTTCAGATGCGGATTCTGGTGCATGGCTTTTCGCAGGGTGTCCGAGACACGCACGTGCCGGTTCTCGAATTCCTTGTAGCTCCAGGGCCGCACCCGACCGGTCAGGATCTCGTAGGGAAGGTCCGACTCGAATCCCAGTTCGATCCGGACATAGTGGTTCATCGCAGCGGTATAGGGCCCGAGAATAGCGCTCATGCTGGGGTCGTACTCGCCGCTCTCGCCCCCCATGTCCCGGTCGATCCCGGTAAAGCGGCTGTCGAGCCGGCCCACAGTCCGGCCCTCGTCACGCAGCAGTTCCTTGCAGAACCGGGGAAGCGTAACTCGCAGATCGTTGCGCAGCACAAACTCCGTGCTGAGTCCGGTCAACTCGGCGTAGCGTCTGGCAATCTGCTCCCGTTCTTCCTGTCCAAGGCGCGCCCCGGCATGCAGCGCGCGGGCGTAGTCGCCGTCCGCAAATGCTTCGGCCTCACGCAGGACTTCGGCCAGGGAGCGCTCACGGCTGGTTTTGCCGTGGTACCACGCGCTGGCCGCTGCGGTCGGCAGGTGAACGAGATACGGCAGATCATGGCCGGGTGTAAAATCCACCGTCGAAAAATCCAGGATGGAGCTGATCAGCATGATGCCGTTCAGGAACATTCCGTGACGTTCCTGCAGGTAACCGCTGAGCCCTGCAGCCCGCGTGGTGCCGTAGCTCTCGCCAATCAGGAACTTGGGGCTGAGCCAGCGGCCTGCCCGGCTGGTCCACAGCCGGATAAAGTCGCCGACGGACTCGATATCCTTCTGAAAGCCGTGAAAGTCGCCAGGCTTCTCTCCTTCGGTCACACGCGAGTACCCGGTACTGACCGGGTCGATAAAGACCAGGTCCGAGTGGGTCAGCAGCGTAAATTCGTTGTCGGTAAGGTCATAGGGCGGCCCGGTCAGCGCACCGGCGTCTCCCATGGCCACCCGGCGAGGTCCCAGCAGGCCCAGGTGAAGCCAGACCGAGCTGCTGCCTGGGCCACCGTTGAAGCTGAACGTCACCGGCCGGCTGCGCGGATCGTGGTCACCGTCAAGCGCATAGGCCACGAAAAACACCTGCGCCCGTGGCTTGTGGCCCTCAGACTCTCCCGTTTTGGAATGCTGTTCCTCGGCCAGCACCATGGTCCCGGTCGTCACGGTGTAGGCCATCTCGCGCCCGCCCACGCTGATGCGGTGGTGGGTTACCCGCACCTCGTCACGCGGTTTCCTGTCTTCCTTCCCTTCGGCGTCCGGCATCCGAACCTTCACGTCCACGTGGGTCTGATCACGCGTTTCTTCCCGATCATTGCTCATATGGTGTTCTCCTGGCTGTTGACCGCAAGGTGGCCTTCTTATTCTGAGACGGCAGATGGACCATGGAAATTAACTCCCGGGAGGCCCTTGCCAATGGCGATACGGAAACAGCCCTCGCCCGACTCAAGGCCATCTGCGGATGTTGTGCATGGCGATCATACGGCGAATACTGCCCCGGTCGGCCATGGTGTGCGGGGCGCGTAGGTGGAACCGGGCAAATGGGGCCAATGAGATGGACGGCAGCTAATGAGGGCTTTCACTGTCCAGCTCCGGCACCTTGGCGCAGTTCGAGATGCAGGCCAGAATATAGATCCGCCTCGTTCCACCGCCAGGAGAAGCCTCAAAAAGAACTGGTGGCCTTTCAGCCGGTACCCTCGTGGGCAGAGGACAGGTCAGAAGTTCAGAGCTATTGGCGCCATCGCCCGCGCAGCTTCTAAGTTCACCGCGCTCAGGAAGTCAACAGGTTGCTCGGCGCTCATGGCCATGAGAAAACTGCCTGGGCTTGCCGTCTGCAGGGCTTAGGCTTCGGTTTGCCCGTCCAGGATCAGCGCATTCTTCACCGCGAAGAGGTAGTCATCCTCAGACAGCGTGTCTTTTCCGCCAGCATCAATCACCTGTCGAAGGCGGGTCTTCCTCACTTCAAGGTCTTCGCTGGTCTGGGGAGCCGGTTCGTTCTGGGTATCCATGAAGGCATTGCAGCAGCAGCAGGTGAGCTTCCCCCTGTCATCCTCCTAACAGACCTTCAGCCACCAGCATCGTGAGATCGACCTGCCCTCTTTTAACCTTTCGCGCAAATGACGCTCTACCACTGCCGTGTCAGGCGACGCTCGTGAACGGCCAGAACCTGGGTGCCGACCATCTGCCCCTTCAAAACGTAGGGGGATTTGCATGTTCCAGATGATCTACGTCATCACACCTGCTGATTTCGCCTTCAGCAGAGCACGACCGGCGTTCTCATCAATACCTGCACGCAAATGATGTGAAGCATTGCTGCGCGGGCATCCCCGAATGACCGCAGCAATACCCGTCCCGACTGGAGTGCGCTGGTTTCGCCCAGTTCGTAGAGTGTCTCAGTGACGCGGGCAGCGGCGGATTGCCAGACCAGTTTTGGCGGCCTACTGCGCGCACTGCGCTCGCCCAGGCCCGTTGCGAGACATGCCGCACTTCGCAGCGGGCGACCCTGTTCATGGCCTTTAGGACCAGAGAAATCCTGGGCAAGAAAGATGTTTGTGACGGCAGATGGTTTAGCTTCAGGTATGGCAGGGCTCCTCCAACGCGTTATCGCCACAGCCCGGATACTGGCCCTCGACCTTGAAGACCAGCCCCTGCTTGACCGTCTCGAAGCGCTCCAGAACCGGGCAGACATGGAGTCGACCGAAGACATCCACCAGTTGCTGAGCGAACTGACCTTCATCAGTGAGGCCCTCCGCAAGGACCATTCAGCAGGCAGCGGCAGCTGGACCGCAAGTGGAACTCCTGCTGGACAGCATGTGGGTTGTCTGACGGCTGCAGAACCCTACATCTGAACCCCGTCTGACACGGTTCCGCTCTCTATCCTTATGCCGCAGTGGCGTGTGCACGCAAGCCGCCCGTGGCAGAAGGTGGACAGACCAGCCCACCTCCACGGCGTGACTGTCGCCTGCAGGTCTATCGGTCACTGGCCGGGCTGCGGCGGACCGCACATCGTTGGAAAAAGACATCATCGCGCGCTGGGCTTTACCGTTCTATCCAGAAAAGCCTGATGTCTGACGGGCCACGAGCATGAAAACTGCTCTCCGACGTTATGCGAACGCGGCTTCTACTCCCGATGCGCCGCCTGCGGTCAGTCTCCGAGTTAGTCACTGACGTGTGATGCTAGGCTTGCGGCCCTGTGGCAAGACGAAAACGTCGGAAAACAAAATCACGGTGGCCAGACGCGGAAGTTGCCCGGGTCACAAATATTCTCTTGGGTATCAATTTTATGCTGCTGCTTGCAGTCATGCAGGAAGCCAGCAAATAGGCATCCAGGCAATACCGGGCAGAAGGACGAGGCATCAGGCAGCCGCCGAATCACCTGAGTCCAGACGAACACTGGTGGACCGCTCTGCCTCTGTCCCCCCTCATGTATAGATCTGGAGGTCCGACTGGCCGGTGGCTCTCCTTTACTGGATAGCCTGAATTTGCCCAGGCCATCGTGACTTAAGGGTTCCTGAAGAACCAGGGGGTCAGGCGGAAAAACCACTCTGTACGCTCGTCCATACTGGGCCGCGTGTCGTTTCCCCGTTCTTTTCGTGCCCTGAGTCTTGCGCTTATGCTTGCGGCCTCCGCCTCAGCCACCACCAGCCCGGAGTTGCTGATCTCCCCCACTGGTGAAGTGACCCTGGCGGGCCGACCTGTACAGTTGCGCACTCCACCGCAGGTGGTCGGGGACGCCCTGCTGCTTCCGCTGCGTGAAACGGCGGCCCTGCTTGGCCGGAGCGTGCAGGTCAATGGAAGCCTGATCCAGGCAGGACGTCTGGTGGTCCAGACCAGCAACCGCAGTATGACCATCGATGGGGTGCCGTACGCAGGCGCCCTGGTGGTCACGCCCAGCGGAGATCCGCTGGTGGAGGCGCGTCTACTGGCCTATGCACTGGACGGTCAGCTGGTCGCCAGACCCGGGGGCGGCCTCGCCGTAATCGCTGTCCCCAAAGATCAGGCCCCGGTGGCCAGTCCACCAGCACCGGCCAGGTCACCCCTCAGTTCGCCGGGTCCGGCCGCTTCGGCACCCGGGCGTGTAATGGCCGGTTTACCAGAAGCCCGCTTTGCCACCAACAAGCCCGTGTATGCCCCTGGGGAACGCATCACCTACACCGATTTTTCGTTCGACCCGGACGGGCTGAATCTGGCCCGGAAATGGGACGGTCTGCAGGAGGCCTTCTTTACCCCCGGTGAACACCGTGTCTCGCTGACGGTGACCAACAGCAAGGGTCAGGCCAGTGCGCCGTTCACCCGGCTGATCAAGGTGCAGGGTGCGCCCGTAAACACTCCACTTTCATACGCGCTCCGGCATACACCTGTCGGCTCGACGTTTCAGGACACCCGCAACCCCGCCTATCCGGCCTTGACGCCGGTCACGCAGTCCCTGCCCTCGTTTCCTCTGCTGTTCAGCGACTCTCCGGAAACACCCAGTCAGAGTGGCGTCCTGTATCAGGACCGCGCGTCGGGCCGGGTGCGCGTCGTGGCTTACCACATCAACCGCCTTCCCAGGCCGGCCCGACTGTATGTGCTCGCGCGACCCCGCAGCGACGCAGTCTCCGTGGAGGTGCTGCGGGCGGGCAGTGCCGGCGGCACCCGGACGGAGAGTGTGCTAGGCCAGGTGAGCGTGCTGGATTTTCTGACGGGCTCCGGGAGCCCACGCCAGCAGCTCAGCACTTCGGGGGTCACGGCGCTCTATACCAGTCCACCGCTCAGCTCGGGACAGGGGGCCACGGCCCTGATGGACCTGCAGATCGGCGGTGAAGCCGACATCAGCGTGATCATGCTGGAGGAAGGACGGCCGCTGACCGAGGAGACGCTCAGGGCCCTGCCGGTCCTCCCGCCGGACGCTCAGCACCAGCGGGGTACGTTTCCCGGGGCGGTACGCAGCCTCACGGTGAGGCTGGGAGCCTCTCCTGCTCGGCTGACTCTCGGGGACAGCGTGAGCGACACGGCGCTGATCGGCGTGGATGCGACCACCGGCGCAGCGCAGCGCCTGAGTGGTAATTATGGTGTTCAGTACGACATCACGGTCGAGAACACCGTGCCCGGCAACAGCACGGTTGCGACCTTCGTCCCTCGTGGCGGTGCCTACCGGGGTGGCCTGAGCGTGGAAGACGGGCAGGACCGGCAGATCATCCGGATTCCAGGCTCGGGTGTCCTGACCAATGGCGACCATCCCATGGTGCTGTGGAAAACGTCTTCGAGGTCCTTCCGGCTCTCCTTCGTTCCACCGGGAGGCTCGTTCCTGCCGGTCTCCCTGGTGTTTTACCCTCAGCCCGGCGAACCCGGACGCTGAGCCACCGGCAGCGGACCACGGCCCGCGCACTGGGGGTGGCCGGCACCCCCAGTGGAGCGCCTTGCACTACACCTGTCACCGGGATCCCGGCCTTAGGGAAGACACGTCGCAGGTCTCAGACCGTCGTCGCATTCTGGCCCGCCGGCTTATGGGGTGATCCGTTCGAAAGGCAGAAGGCATCCCGGCCTCTCACATCATGATGTCAGCCGTATGCAGCGCCCCGGACACCTCGCTCTCACGACACGCGGCCGTACACAGGACTCCCTCGTCACGACGTGTACCGGTCCACCGCAGCCCAGAAGGCCTGCTCGCACTGCTCGGCGTAGACGGATTCTGCCCGCCGGATGGCCTCGTCCCGTACCCACGCCGCCTCGGAGCGGATCGTCTCCGCATTCCTCTGAAGGTCGGACCACACCCTGTGGTAGGCGAGGTCAACGGCGTCCTTCAGGGCAGCGGGGCCGCTCAATTCCACGACAAAGTGACCGTTGCGGGTAAACGACCGCACACTGCCCCGTGTGCCTGCCTGCTGTCTGGCGACCGTCAGGTAAAGTCGGGCTTCCGAAAGGTGCTGAAACGTTTCGGCGTGGGCCACCGCTTCATCGGGCGTATCGTGCGCCCCGGCGGCTGGTCCCGCTGTCTCACTACTGGAGTACCAGGAGTGCTGCGCCCGCTGCCTGTCGGCCTCATCGTCGCGTTTGCGCCGCGCTTCTTCTTCCTTGCGGCGCTCCCTGGCGGCCTTGCGTTCCCGGTCACGGCGCGCTTCGGCAGCCTGACGCCTGATCTCCTCGATCCGGCGCTGCTCCTCCTGGGCTTTCTCACGCTGCGCGGCCCGCCGGTGTTCGTGGGTATGGGTCACATACTCGAAGCGGCAGTACGACACCAGATCATCGAACAGCGTCTGCGTCACCTGCCTGCATTTCACACGGGAACCCTGACGGGACAGAATGCGGTCGAGCCACTGCATCAGGGCCTGGTCACCAAGGCCGACACCGATGTTCGAGACATCAAGCGCGTGCGCCTCCGCCAGCAGACGTGGGTATGCGCTGGTTCCGGCGACCGCCTGCAGAAGCCCCTGACTGAACCGGGGGCCGTGCAGCAGCCGCTTGCGCACGGCCCCTTCCAGGTGCTGGAACAGCAGCACCTCAAAGTCGACGGCTGCACCCGGGTGGCCTGACTCATTGTGGGCCGCCCTGTGTTCACGTGACGCACGTGGTCCTGACGCTCCTGGTCCCGGCCGATGGTGCTGCCCTGTCCTGCTGGACGATTCCGGCGACGGGTCGGGCGGGGCTGCCAGCCCGATTCTGATTTTCAGAAGCTCCATGTCCCAGCGCCGCGGCAGGGACGGGTCGAGCTCCGACAGCACGACCTGATGAGTCTCGACCAGGCGCAGCAGTACGTGAAGGCACTTGCGCTTTTCTCCGGAGTGTGGAGTCGAAACCCCCTGTCTGAACACTTTGACCGCTTTGTCGACAGCCTTCTGCCGTTCGGTACGTACTCCTGTCATGCCGGTCGCTTTCTCAGGTCGTGGAGGCACTGACCATCGTGCGCGGACGCCACCGCCTCCCCTGCCCTCTCGCGGCTGGAATCCACGACGTTACAGATCAGGCCCAGCACCCGAACATGACCGCCGATCGGAAACCCGGAAAGATACGTCTGCTCCATCTCCGGCTATTGTGACGCACCCGGTCATGGCTGAATGAAAGGCAGGAACTGTGTCCTAGACGCCTTTTACCTGCTCTATCCGGTCGCTGGTTGAAAGAGTGGTCACTGAGCACCGCCTTCATCTGCCCCTTCGTCACCACCAGTCCCTGTCCAGCGTCAGAGCAACCAGTAAAGGAAAGTGTCGTACACGCCAGCCAGCACCAATACTGAGCCGGCCAACGGCGTGGCGAGGCGGTGGAAACGCCTCAGGCCGCCCAGCAACCCGCGTGGTTGCCCCGCACCACGGGTGGACAGAAACGCAACCACGACGAGCAGCGGAAGCATCATCCCCAGCACGAACGCCACCGGGTACAGCAGGCCAAGGGGTGCGGTGAGCGCCATGGGCAGGGTCAGGCCGAAATACAGCAGGAACAAGGTGGGGCAGAACGCAAAACTGAATGCCAGGCCGAGCGCGAACGCACCTGCCGTCCCATGTCGCGCGCGGGCATGAGACTCCAGCCACCCGGCAAAGCGGGAGCCCACCGAGAATCGAGGGCGAAGGACTCCCACCATGACCAGTCCGACCAGGAGCATCAGCGGGCCGAGCACCCGCCGGACTCCCGTAAAAAATGTCCCCGGAGCCTGCATGGTGCCACCAAAGGCGGCCACTGCCACCGCACCGAGGAGCAGGTAGACCAGCAGGCGCGCCAGGACGAACGCCACGCTGCGTGGCCATGCGCCTGCAGCAGTTCCGTCCCGCGCGACATAGGCGAGGGTAGCGGCACCTGTAGACAGCTGACACGGAGCGGTGATGGCCAGCAGGCCCAGAAGGAACGGCGTAAGAAGAGACGTCCCTGTCTGGCCGCGTAAGGCATTGACCGGACCAGACACGGCAGCGTTCAGGGAGCCGCTCCAGCGGTACAGGTCCAGTGCCACGCCCTTCAGCGCCGGAGCCAGAGACGGCCAGGCAAACACTAGCGCCGTCAGGATCGCGGCCGACGCCGCCATCCACGCCCATGGTCTCAGTTGGCCCAAGTCTTCCCTCCATCGGCCGAGCGGTACACCAGTCCACTTTCTCCCACGGCGTATACGTTCCTTTCCTCCCGGGGGTCCGCCGTGACGAGCAGGGCGCCCTCCGGCAGGTTCAGAGTTGTCCATGTCGCTCCCCTGTCCTCCGAGCGCGCCACACCGGACGGGCCGGCGATATACACGTTCCCACTGACCGGATGAACGTCCAGGCCAGCACCGGAGGCTTGCGGCGCCCCTCCAGCGCCCTGCCACGTCGTGCCGTCGTCCGAGACGACCAGTCCGGCGTCCATGGTAAGGGCATACAGGCGCGGAGATGAACCGGGCCCTACGGCGAGCGCCATCGCCCCTGCAGTCGCTGGGGAGACGAATTCCCAGTCCCGGGTGTTCCGGGTACGGTACAGGCCCCGACCGGCGACATTCGCATACCAGACGTCTGGGAGACCGGGCGCCACGGCAAAACCGTGGATGTCCGAGCCCGGCAGGTTTCCGAAGCCGGTGTCCTGCCAGCTATTCGCGCCGTCACGGCTGACTTTCAGAACATCATGGCCGGCCATCACCACTCCCTGTGCAGATGTCGCGAGGGCCATGGCGTCACCGGAACCGTCGGCAGGACTCCAGGTGCGTCCACCATCCGTGCTTATGGACACGCCTGCATGCTGGCCGTAGAGGAGGCGTCCGTCCGGCAGATGACGTAAGGCATGGAAGTCACCGCCTAGGCGAGCGGCAGGGACCACCTGATCTTTCTGAACGTACCACCACACCCCGCCTCCGAGCAGGCCGGCCACCAGCAGAGCGAGACCCGCTGAGGCCACTTGTCGCGCTGCTCTGGCGGAAGGTGGTCCGGCCCCGTCCCGGCCCGTTGTCGTCATATCACCCCCCGACATCCAGGGACGGGCCACCGGGAACAGGCGCAGTGCCCATGATCACCTCTGCGGTCAGACATATCCTGAAGAGTCTCATGCCTGGAGGCCAGACACCGTCTGTTGAACTTCGATAGTGCCGATGCCTGTCCTTCGGCCTGGCAGTCGACCAGCTACCTGAGTCACTGGTTCATGTCCCCCTAACCTTTGCTTACGAGAAACAGGCCTTCCGGCCATGAAAGCCTGCCGCCCGCCGGGTCCGGTGCGCACCACAGCACGCTTCTGTGCAGGAGAAAGCGCCCCCTGGCCGCAGCTTCTGTTTCATACTCTCCTCAACAGGAAGCCGGCCGCCTCACCAACAGGCGGGGCCGGCGGCGGTCCCTGCTCCTTACGCTGGTCGCAGCGTTTCAGCGAGGTCCACGAGGAGTTCCTGGGCACGCTCGTACCCAGGCCTCAGGTAAACCATGGCAAAGGTCGTCCAGTCCTGAACCGCCGCGACTTCCTGATCGTTCTCGTGGAGTTTAAGGTGCGGATACACGCCGTATTCCACATAACAGCCGAATCTTTCGGCCACCTGTTCGAGGCCGTGGGTGTTCTGGTCGGTCCAGGTCAGAACATACGGGAGCTGGAAGCAGGGCTTGCCACAGCTGCCTCCCAGCCCGACCAGGGGAAATCCGGCCACGTTCTGGCTTTCCTCGCGGACCCGGACCCGCTCGAGGAATGCGTGGCGGTCGCGGGCCACATCACGGCTGGGCAGTTTTTGAGCGGCAATCCAGGGGCCTACAGTCAGTTTCGTCATCAGGGTGTCCTTTCTTGCACATACGCCGGGGGCATGACACCCCCGGTCGTGATTCAGGCGTGGAGGGGTGAAGAAGGGAGCGCTGGTGCGGTGACCGGTCCCGGACGAACAGGGGGCCGGAAGCCGCGCAGGCGCAGGGCATTGGTCAGCACGAACACGCTGGAAAAGCCCATCGCCGCCGCCGCCAGGACGGGGCTGAGCAGCCAGCCGAAGGCCGGGTACAGCACGCCGGCGGCGACCGGAATGAGCACGATGTTGTACGCGAAGGCCCAGAACAGGTTCAGCCGGATGTTGCGCAGCGTGGCCCGGGACAGTGCATAGGCGTTCGGCACGCCGCGCAGGTCACCGCTCATCAGGATCACATCGGCGGTCTCCACGGCCACATCGGTGCCGGTGCCGATCGCCAGACCAACATCCGCCTGAGCCAGGGCGGGCGCGTCGTTGATACCGTCCCCCACAAAGGCGACCTTGTGCCCCTGGGCCTGCAATGCCTTCACCGCGTCGCTCTTGCCGCTGGGCAGCACTTCGGCAAGCACCTCGTCGATGCCCAGCTGCCGGGCAATGGCGTGGGCAGTTCGCTGGTTGTCCCCTGTAATCATGGCGACCTTCAGGCCCTGGCGGTGCAGCGCGCTCACCGCTTCCAGGCTGCCCTCCTTGATGGGGTCGGCCACGGCGATGATGGCCGCGAGCTGCCCGTCTATCGCGGCATACAGCGGAGACTTGCCTTCGTCTCCCAGCCCGTGGGCCTGAGCGGTGAACGCAGCGGTATCCAGGCCCAGACGGGTCATGTACCGGTCGGCGCCCACCTGCACGAGGTGACCCGCGACACGCGCTTCCAGTCCGAAGCCAGGGACGGCTTCAAAGTGCTCCGGGACGGGGATCATCAGGCCTTCGCGCTTCGCGGCGTCCACGATGGCCAGCGCGATGGGGTGTTCACTCTGCCCTTCGGCAGCCGCGACGAGGCTAAGAACCTGCGTGCGGTCAAAGCCGGCCGTAGTCACCAGGTCGGTCAGTTCAGGCCTCCCCTTGGTCAGCGTGCCTGTTTTATCGACGGCGACCACCTTCACGCCTTGGAGGCCCTCAAGCGCTGCGCCGTTGCGGAAAAGGACCCCCAGTTCGGCGGCCTTGCCGGTACCCACCATGATGCTGGTGGGGGTCGCGAGACCCATCGCGCAGGGGCAGGCGATGATCAGCACCGCCACCATGTTCACCAGCGCGAAGCTCAGGGCGGTCTGCCCGCCGAAAACCATCCACAGGACGAAGGTCAGGGCCGCGATCACCAGCACGACGGGCACGAAGACACTGACCACCTTGTCGGCCAGGCCCTGGATGGGCGGCTTGCTGCCCTGGGCCGTCTCGACCAGTTTGATGATCTGGGCCAGGGCGGTGTCGGCACCCACCCTGGTGGCTTTGAACGTGAACGCCCCGTTCTGGTTGATGGTGCCACCCACCACGCCTGAGCCGGCCTGCTTGTTGACCGGCACCGGTTCGCCGGTGATCATGCTCTCGTCCACGAAGCTGTTTCCGCCCATCACCTCACCGTCCACCGGAATTTTTTCGCCCGGGCGCACGGCGAGCAGGTCACCGATCAGGACTTCGTCGGTGGGGATTTCCAGTTCCTGCCCCTGCCGGACCACACGAGCGGTTTTGGCCTGCAGGGAGAGCAGCTTCTTCATGGCCTCGCTGCTGCGGCCTTTGGCGATGGCTTCGAAGTACTTGCCGAGCAGGATCAGCGTGATGACCACAGCGCTGGCTTCGTAGTACACGTGGGCGGTGCCTTCCGGGAACAGGCCCGGGGCGACGGTGGCAACCAGACTGTAGAAGAAGGCCGCGGAGGTACCGATCATGACCAGGCTGTTCATGTCCGGCGAGCGGTGCGTGAGGCTCTTCCAGCCCAGGCGGTAGAAGCGCAGTCCGGGGCCGAACTGGACGGGGGCGGCGAGCGCCAGCATGACCCAGTTGAGGGTGCCCATGTCCACGTAACCCGTCAGCCACATGTGAAACGGCATATACAGCATAGGGACCATCGCGAGCAGCAGCAGGGGGATGGCAAAGACGGCACTGAACGTCACGGCACGCCGCAGCTCCCGTACTTCACGCTCGCGCGCTTCGCGTTCCTGATCGGTACGGTCCTTTCCAGCCTCGCTTTCGAGGATCTCGTAGCCGGACGCCCTGACGGCGGCCTTGAGTTGCCCGGGACTGACACTGGCGGGCAGGTACCGGATGCTGGCGCGTTCGGTGGCCAGGTTGACGGTCGCCTCAAGCACACCGTCGACTTTTTTCAGCGCGCGTTCGACACGTCCAACACAGTTGGCGCAGGTCATGCCCTGCACGCCGAGCTCTAGCGTGCCGGTCACTGGCTCGTAGCCGATGGCTTTGACCTTGTCCATCAGGGCCTGGGGGCTCGTTTGCTCCGGATCATAGGTGACGGTGGCGCGTTCGGTGGCCAAGTTGACGGTCGCCTGGTCCACACCTTCAACCTTGCTCAGTCCGCGTTCGACGCGTCCCACACAGCTGGCGCAGGTCATACCCTGCACGCCGAGTTCCACTGTTCTGGTCATGGCCTCTCCTATCCCCCTCCGGGGGGTACAGGAAAAGCATACGTCAATTGAATCCGATCAGCAAGCGTGGCAGGTTGCATATTCGGCCCGCGATCAAAGCTTCAGCTTGACATCCCCCCTGCGGGGGTCTACCCTAATGACATGACGACTGAACTGATCGTGAGCGGAATGACCTGCGGACACTGCGAAACCGCCGTAAAGAACGCCCTCAAGGACGTCCCCGGAGTCGAGGACGTTCGCGTCGACCTGAAAGGTGGCACCGCGGCCGTGGAAGGCAACGCCGATGCCCAGGCCCTGATCGCGGCCGTCACTGAAGAAGGATACGGCGCCCAGGTCCGTCAGTAACGTGACGGTCGCGAAGGACAAAGCCGCCGCCTGTCACCCGCCGGCGGCCGGGCACCTGTGTATGCCCGAGGATTCCCGCAAACGTGCCGCACGCCGCCTGAAGATCGCCCGGGGCCACCTTGACAGCATCGTGGCCATGCTGGAAAAGGACGACGCGTACTGCGTGGACGTCCTGCGGCAACTCAAGGCCGTGCAGGGCGCACTGAGTGGGGCTGGCGAGGTTGTACTTCGTGGCCACCTTGAAGCGCACGTCGCCACCGCCTCCACCCGGGGCGACAGTGTCGAGATTGTCGAAGAACTGATGGAAGCCCTCAAGTACACCTGAGCGCACCTGAACACAGCAGCAGAGGACACTTCCGAAGAGGTGTCCTCTGTTTTGCAGCCCTACCTTGGCCAGAGGCGATTGATCCAGGCCGCCGGATCGGTTCCTTCTCCCCGGAGCCGCATCTCCAGATGAAGGTGCGCCCCGGTGCTCAGGCCGGTGCTGCCCACCTCACCGATTTTCTGACCACGCACGACTTTCTGCCCGACCTGAACCACCACGCGGCGCTGATGAAAATACATGCTCGACAGCCCGGCGCCGTGGTCGATCACCACCAGTCCTCCACGGACCGGGTACATCCCCGCCATGACCACCATTCCGTCGTTGACTGCACTCACCGGCGTTCCTGCCGGCGCAGGGTAATCCGTGCCGTAGTGAAACTGCACCGGTCCACCGACCACATAGGTGCGGGGCTGTCCGAACGCGCTGCTCTGGGCACGGATCTTCACTGCCTCCTGAAAGGGCTTGGACCAGACGGGGGCGGTGCGCCTTGTGTACGTCTGCTCCACGGCGGCGTCCTCGGCTTTGTGGGCGGGGTCCTTGAGCTTGTTGGTGACGCTCGGGGGCAACTTCAGCCGCTGAATCCGCTGGCCAAGCCCACCGACTGGAATGCTGCGCCGGACAATCTCCTGGCCGATCTGGACCTCATACTCCACTGGCGTCGTTTTTCCGAGGACCACCCGCCCCAGTACGATGAACTCATTTCCCACTGCGATCGGCGTGAGCACCTCAGCGGGCTGCCGCACATCCTCGCCGGTCTCGCTGGGAAAGCGGACCACGGCCTGCCCCGCGCGCGGACCACTGAGGCGCACCACGAAGGCGTCGCCCATCTTCAGGGTCGCCGGCGCGGTCACGTTCAGGCCCGCAATCGTGGCTCCGGCAGCCGCAGGGACTGGTGAACTACTGGTGCTCTCCCCGGGCAGCCGCAGGGTCTGCCCCACTTCGAGGGTCGTGCCTGTCAGGTCATTGAGGCGCAGCAGCTCGGCCACAGTGGTGCCGTGGGCCCGGGCAAGGCCGAAGAGGGTATCGCCCGGCCTGACGGTATACGCGCCGGCCACCCCCGACAGCAGGGCCGCCAGTAGACAGGCGCGGCCGGGCAAACGCTGACGCCTGGAAGCGGGGATGAAAGGTGATCGGTGCTGGGGTGAGTTGCTGGTCATGGGATTGACCTCCTGAAGGTGGGTGGTCAGAGGTTCTTGCGGAAGAACGCCACCGAACGTGCCAGGGCGGCGCCCAGGTTCCGGCTGAGATCGTGGTTGTCGTTCTGGTAGGTGTAGAGCGTGTGCGGTTGCCCCGCGGCCTTGAGGCCCCTGGCCAGCGCCTGCGAGAAGCTGTACGGCACGTGCGTGTCTGCGGCCGCGTGGTGAAGTTCCAGCGGACGCCCCTTCAGATCCTTCAGAAAGGCGTTCGGGGAGATGGCCTGGTACGCTTTCGGGTTGCGTTCCGGTCGGCCAAGCGTGGCAAGCAGTTTCTCGCGCGGGTCGCCAGGCGAGCCAGCGCCCCACCTGGGCAGGTCGTTGATCAGCATGTCGTATGGCGCTACAACTCCCGCCCAGATCACGCCGGCCTTGATCTGCGGGTCGATCACCATGGCCCGCAGTGTGATGTGTCCACCCATCGAATGGCCCCACATGCCCACGCGCGCCCTGTTGACGTTCGGAAGGGTCTTCAGTGAAGAAACGGCATTCAGCACGTCGGTGGTGTAGTCCGGCGTCCAGTACGCCGCGCCGACGGCCTGGCCCTGGGAGGTGCCGTGTCCACGGTAATCCGGCTTCAGCACCACGAATCCCGCCCTGGCGAACGCATCGACATAGGGGACGTAACGCTCGGTGGTGCGGTAGACCTCAGGCGGAATGTACCCGTGGTTGAACACCAGCGCCGGCCAGCCACCCTTGGGTGGCGTACCTGTGGGAACCGTCAGAAGCGCGTTGATCCGCAGTCCGTCGGACTGGTATGAGACGACACGCCGCTGATAGTTCGGGCCGGGCGCCAGGGCCTGCCGGGTGGTCAGGGCGCTGCCTGGGTAGGTGCGGGCCCGCATGCGTTCAATCGAGAGAGGCGATTCGCTGGCCTGGGCGCCGGCCCCACCAGCAAGGCCAGCCAGAACAAGCAACAGTCTCAGGGGAAGAATCATAGAGGCTCCTTTCCGCAGGTCATCTGCGTCATTGCCGGGCGTTCGGCACGGCGGTCGTGCGCGGGATCGGTCGCGTCCGCGCTCGACGCGACCACCAGAAATTCATGGCGCTTCAAGGTAGAGCGCACGGGGTGCAGGCATATGAAAGGGGCCAGCAGCGCCTGCTGAAACAGCACCACGCCAGTGGTGACCGAACATGTCATCAGGGCGAAACCCAGCACCGCGTGACTCACCTGAAAAAGCGCGCCGGCAGAGGCGCGCTTTCAGGAATTACAGGTGAGCTTCTTGTGCAGAAAGATTCTCTCGCGGAGGAGGCTCAGCTCCCGCCCACGGCCCGGATGCGCTGGCCGGTGGACGGAGTGATGGTGCCCACCTTCTGGATGTACTCCAGGACAACCTGCGCGTCAGGTTCACGGGTGGTGCCCTGCCCGTCGGCCAGCATGGTGTAGGCGTCGCCACCGGCGTTGATGAAGTCAGACACGGCCAGGGTATAGACCGTGGCGTCCTTCTGAATCGGCGCTCCGCTATCGAGGGTGACACTCACGATGCGGGAGCCCACCGGCTTGCTGACATCATAGGTAAACGAAAAGCCGGAGACCTGCAGGAAGCGCCCGTTGGCAGCCGGCAGGGAGGAGACGCTGTGCTCCAGCACGGCGTACAGCTGTGCGCCGGTCACAGTGCGGGTCACGACCGTGTTCCCGAATGGCAGGACGCTGTAGACGTCGCCTGCCACGACATCGTAGGGCGGGCCGGGCTGATAGCCGGGCGTGGGGCGGCGCAGGGACTTGTCCTGCGGCGTGTAGCTCGACGGCAGGGCGCTGCGAATACTGCCGCCGTTCTGGACCGCCAGCTGGGTGCCGTACCGGTCCCGGAATGCGTCCGCGATCAGGTTTCCAAGCGCGACCTCCCGGAGGCGTTCGATGTTGCTGCCGCGCGGGAACACGTCGGTGGCCACCCCGATCTTGCGGTCAAGCTGCTGGGCAAGTTGTGCCCGGTAGGGAGCGAGCACCTGCTCGACGGCCGGATCGGGCGTCACGCCTGTAGTGACGGGTTCCACGAAGGTGTTGGTGCGTTCGGTGACCTGCCCGGTGGAGCGGTCCACCGTAACGTTCACCTTGGAGTAGGTCGCGCCCTTGCTGAGGTTCTCCACGACCAGGGCGCCGTTGATGGTGGCGCTGAACTGCTCGTTGGTGTGGTCGCCGAAAATCACGTCAAAGCCGTTCACGCTCTTGGCAAAATCAATCAGCGGGCCGGTCTGCGCCTGTGTGGCCGGGTCCTTGCCCGTCACGCCCAGGTGGGTAATTGCCACAAAGACGCGTGCACCCTCTGCCCGGGCCATTTGACGGGCCTGGGTCGCCGCGGCCACCGGGTCCGTCACTTTGAGTGTTCCGAGCGCTCCCGGAGCAACCAGCGTGGGCGCTTCCGGGTTGGTGATCCCGATCACGGCCACCTTGACGCCGCCAACCGTGAAGATCTGATACCGCTTGACCTTGTTCAGGTTCGCCTCAAGGTTCTGCAGGTTGGCCGACACGTACTGGAATTTCGCCCGGTCAATCAGAGGCTGCAGGCCCTGAATCCCACGGTCAAAATTATGGTTCCCGAACGTATCGGCATCAAAGCCCATGACGTTCATCGCCTCAATGGCCGGAATCTCATTGAAGAAGCTCGACAGAGGCGGCGAACCGCCGTATGCGTCTCCACCGGTCAGAGTCAGGGTATTGGGATTGGCTGCCCGGTCCTGTTTGAAATAAGCACTCAGGGTGGCTGCACCACCGACGGTGCGTTGTGTGGCTCCGCTGCCCACGGTCAGCGGGTCAAGCTGCGCATGCCAGTCGGAGATGTTCAGCAACTGGATGGTCACCGGGTCGGGTGCCGAAACAGTGGCACAGGCGGTGACCATAAGGCTCAGGGTGGCAATTTTCAGGTAACGCATGGACATACGACCTCCTGGTTCCTCACGCCGGTCCAGAAGCAGGCCGAAGCGACGAGGCAACTTCAGTTTCAGGATGTAACAGCGGATGGAGCGACCTTGAGTTTACCCTTCTGGTGGCAACCTAATGTGAATGCGCGCGGATGAACCAACCATCCTTCGCATGTGCCCCACGCGGGCCAGTCAGTGGCCAGTCTCCGACAGGAACAGGCACGCTCTGACGCTGGGACAGGACGAGTAACTGACGCTCAGTGGCGACTCTTGCTCAGCTGGTGCTTCACCAGAGCCGACGTCCCGCGCTGGAACTGACCAGTGAAGGCGGCGACGTCTGCACGAATCTAGCACCCACCCGCCGAAGGTCAGCAGGCAACAGCAACCCCACGAAGGCGCCTCTGGAGATCCCACAATGCGTTGTATCGCTGGGCAGCAGGTGGCGTCTGATCAGGCTGAACTGAGTGCCTGCTTGGCTGCTTGGGCGTGGCCCTCCAGTTCCAGTCCACGCAGGATGACGATGACCGAGTTCACTATGGGTAGCCAATAGCCTTCTAGGCACCATGTTTCTGACGTCTGCACCGGCGGGCGTTGCGACTGCAAGGGGCTGGTTGTAAGGGAACTCCCCCGAGGAGTCACTGAAGTCAGGAGATTGGGCAGGTGACCATCTGCCTCACCCCTTGATATGGTAGGGAATGGAAGCGTCGAAGCTGGGCAGGGCGGCAATTCGCCACGTGGCACGGCAGGCGTATGACGGCGCAGTCAATCAGCAGGGCCACCATGAAGCGCTATGGCACGCACGGCGCGCAGGTACCCTGTTTGCCCATGACACCGGGGACGGCGAACTGGAGGATTACCTGCTCCAGCAGTTGGAGATGTACATCGCCGAGCTGAACGGCAGGTAAAAGTTCTGCGGCTGGGGTAGAGGTGCCTGACCGCCTTCACCCTGGCAGCTCAGAGCAGTACTCCGAATGGCGCCACCAGGAAGACGGGTTTTCAACGGCTCCATCCTCCTTCCCGGCCGGCAAAATCTCCTCGTTCCACCCGGTCAGGAAGGCGGCTTCTTTTTGACAAATGCTCTAGCTTTCTGCTCACCAAAACGTATCCTTCACAGGAAAGCCCAGCGTCCCCATCGCGTCAGCCTGGGGTGAAATGGACCTGGCCTGATCCAACTTGCGTAAAGTCAATCCCCATCCGGGTCAGCATGGCTTGATGCGGCCCAGCGCCTCGCAGAATCCCTTCACCGCAAAAACTTCCGTAAGCTCCGACATCCCCAGCCGGGGAATACGCAGGGTCACACGCTCCGCAGCGTGGCGGAACGCTTCGAGCATCACCCCATCATTCTCGAACGCCACCGATTCGAGCACCTCTTTTCCACCCTCGCTGAGCATCCCGGTCACCTTGACGGTTTTCAGCTGCTGCGCGTCCACCTGGTACACCACCAGGGGGTACAGTTCCATCTCCCGGGTTGCTGGGGTCAGCAGCGGATTCCTGCCGTGGAAATACGCCTGCATCACCCTTCCCTCGCAGGCAAAGCGCACAAAGGTCTCGCCGGTGGTGTCGTTCACTTCGAAAGTTCGGATCATGCTGCGGTTGTCGGTGGTGACCGAGTCCCGGGCAACAAAATAGTTCACATTGGTTCCAGAAATCCTGAAAGCTGTAGCTTCCTCGAAACCGATAACCAGAAGGCCCAGCACGGCGCACCCCCAGCACGAAATTCATGCCTGGAGCTTAGCGACACAAACGCTGCGCACATACCAAGGCAAGACTTTGTGGTCTGGTGGTGGTCACCCCCGGAGATGAGGCCCATGTCGCGCGAGACCGGGTTTCAGGCGTTGCTGAAGATCACGCCCAGGAGGACCCGCCTGAGCCTTCCGGAGAAAACTTTCTGGCGCCCAGCCAACTTGCGCGTGCGGTCCGGAATTTGATCGGGTCCGCCCACCGAACCTGGCCAGAGTGGTGGGGACCCCCATAACCTGAATGCGGCGTTGACGGGACCACATGCCTCGTCCAGCAGCAGTCCTACCCTCACTGCATGCAAATGAGCGACATTCAGCCAGCGGCCGGTGCCCACGGGGTGACTCAAGCCGACCTCGACGCCTTCGAAGCCGCCCGCGGCATCACGCTGTCTGATCGCCACAGGCACCTGCTGCTTACCCAGGATAGAGGGCTTCTGCCTGCATGCCACGTTCCGATTCCCGACGCCCCGGTGTGCTCTGCCCAGCCCACGTTCTGGCCTGAGCAGTGGGGAACTGGAGGACGAATACGACTGGTACGGAGAGATCATCGGCCGTGACCTCGTCCCGTTTTGCTCGGATCCGGCCGGCAGCGTGTTCTGTTACCGGCTGGAACCGTCGGGCACAGAACGCATCTATTTTGCAAGCCTGCCTCACAGCCGGGAGGACGAGTAAGGCCGGTTGATCTATCCGCTGTACCCCGTCGCCGAAGGACTGGACAACTTCATCGCGCGGATCCGGCGGGACCACCCCTCTCTCTGAGCAATCACTGCGGACCCAGTTGTTGAAGTTTCTGGCCCAGAGTTCGTTTACAGGCGTGCCTAAGCAGGTCCAGCGCGTGGTACCAAAGAACCCGGATAGTTACCTTTCTCCCGCAGTCAGGAGCGGGATCAGATCCAGGATGCAAGAGAAAAGCCAGCCGCCCGTTCTCCGAAAAATCCTCTTATGTCCGGAGTCCTTCCAACATCGGTGATCCCAGCGGTGGACCTGGGCTCGCCGTCATGAGGTCCGGTAGGCTTGCATGGCGCTGATGGGCAGGACTGAGCATTCAGATGCACTTTGACGCCCGGCCTTGACCTGGCAGCGAATGATGCTTCAGTGGCCCAGCTGCAAATCAAGCTGCTTTTGGCCTGTCGCCCTTGGGCCCGGCTCCCCCCGACAGGCCCGGCCGAGGCACCGCATGGCTTAAGACCACATCAGGCGGGAGTCGTCATCATGAGACTCATCTATGACCTTTCAGCGCAATACGCCAGCCCCAGGACCATCCGGCATGCCTCGCGCCGGCATTCAGGTGGTGAATCTTCTGCCCGTCGCCCTGGGCGTCATCGGGGTGCTGCTGACCCTCAGTTTCTTTGGAAAGGTCGGACCGGCCGTCCTGGCGATCATCCTGGCCCTGATTCTGGCCACCGCCCTGAACCCGGTTGCACGCTTCCTGGAACGCTGGATGCCGCGCGCTGCCGCGGGTATGGCCACCGTGCTGCTGGTCCTGGCCGCGCTTGCACTGCTCGCTTTTCTGGCCGTGCCGCCGGTGGTGACGCAGCTGGGCCAGCTCTCCGGCAGCCTGCCCAGCACCGTCCCCGAACTGGAAAAACGCATCAACTCGGTGGTCTCCGGGTACCCGGCCATCAGCGGCGCGCTGTCTGAGGACACCATTCACGGCCTCGTTCAGCAGGCCACATCCTTCACCACCCGGGCAGCCCGCGCGCTGCCGAACCTGGTAGGCACTGCTGTGGGTGGGCTGTTTCTCGGTGTGGTGACGCTGGTGATGGTGGTGTTTGTGCTGAGCAACCCCGTGCCGCTGGTCAATGGGGCGCTGGGCGCCGTCCCACCCCGGCACCGTCTGAAGGCGGCGCGTGCTCTTGCCCAGGTACTCAAGCAGCTGGGCGACTGGGGCCGGGCCACGGTCCTGATCATGCTGGTCACGGGCGGGTTCATGGCGCTGGGTTTGATGCTGCTTGGTGTGGAGAACTGGCTGGTGTTCGGCCTGCTGGCGGCGCTGGGAGAACTGGTGCCGAACCTGGGGCCCATCGTGGCGTCACTGCCCCCAATCCTGTTCACCCTGGCCGATGACCCTCAGAAAGCCGTGTACGTCGCGGTGTTCTCACTGGTGTTCCAGCAGGTCGAAGGCTTCATTCTGGCGCCATTCCTGCTGGGCGGCGCCGGGAAACTGCACCCGCTGTCGGTCACGGTGGGTGTCCTGTTGTTCGGCAGTGTGTTCGGCCTGGTCGGTGCATTCCTGACGGTGCCTTTCCTGATCATCCTGAAGGCGATGTACCAGGAGTTCTACCTGCAGGACGCTCCAGACATCCCGGACGCGGTCGCCATGGC
Source organism: Deinococcus malanensis (assembly GCF_014647655.1). Lineage (NCBI taxonomy): Bacteria > Thermotogati > Deinococcota > Deinococci > Deinococcales > Deinococcaceae > Deinococcus > Deinococcus malanensis. The sequence goes on along the minus strand of NZ_BMPP01000013.1, from coordinate 38,310 downwards.
CCTGATCAGCGGTAAAGTCGAAGAGCAGCTCGAACGTGAGGATCAAGAGCGTGAGGCGGCTGTCAGGGCGGTGCAGGAAGCGCGCGACGCGGAACTGGTGCGCCAGGCCGAGGATGGGGAGCTGAATCTGGCCGCCGCGCTGGATGCACAGGACGGTGGCCATGGGACGGCGGACACCGGCCGTTCTCCCCAGAGCAGGCAGGGGCTCGAGTCCAGCTGAAGACTTCAGGAGCAGAGCAGCTTCAGGGACATACATTCAAAAAGTCCCTGGACCTTCCAGTTTCCAGAGTGAAGTCCAGCCGTGTCTGTGTGTCTATAGCTGTATCTGCCGGTCGTCAATCGAAATCCTGACGAAGGTTCCGTTCCGGTATATGGGAGCATGGGCGGAAGGGCCTGGCGGCCCCGGGGTTCTATAAACAAGGCCTGTCGGGGACCGCTGCGCTACCGTTGCCCTGCAAAAAAATGACGGCCCGAAGGCCGCCTGGAGTTCAGATTCAGTTCTGGGACTCAGCTTTTGCGTGGACCGTCGGTCGGTCCGCCCAGGCGAACTTCGGTGCGGGCTTCAGGCTTGCGGTTCATCAGGCCAGCAAGCCCGAGAAGTCCCAGAAGCCCCCAGGGAAAGCCCGGACCCCGGTTTTCAGTCTGTGTGGTTTCGGTGGTAGCGGTTTCGGTAGTTGTGGTCCCGGTGGTGTCGTCGCCTGTTTGCGCCGATGCACCCATGGGTACGGCGACCAGAGCCAGGGTTACGACAAGGGATTTCAGGTGGTTGTGGGTCATGAGATCTCCTGTAGGGCGAGGCGAGGCCTCAGTGCTCAGCTGTTGCGGTCGCGGCGGTCGTCTAGCGTGCCGTTGGTCTGAACTTCACCGGACTTGTTGACGTCCAGCACTTCGCGGCCCACTTCAGCGGTGTGCGTTTCCGTCTCGGTCACGGTGCGTTTGCCTACCGAAACCTCTTCTGTCACGAAGGCCTGCTTGCCGATGTTGGCACGCTCGGCTTCGACGTCGACCCGCACCGTGGTGTTGTCGCCCAGATGAACATTGCCCTCGACCGGGCGGGCGTCACTCACTGCATGGCGTTCGATGACCACTTCCTCGTGCTCCAGGGGCACAGAAACATTTTCCTGTCGGGTTTCGACGTGCTTGCCGATCTGGACGCTGCCGGCCAGGTAACGCTCTTTGTTGACCGAAAGGCGTTCTTCGAGCAGCTGGAGGCGCTCGGGCGTCTTGAACATCCGGTCGCTGGTGTCCTCGTCGCGGTAGTTGTAGGCGCGCTGGGTGGTATCGGTCGTGGTGGCCATGGCTGCGGTCCCCGCCATGTTCCCCTGACCACGCAGGACACGTTCATCGTTGCTCTGGTGCTCGAAGGTGTATTCCTCGGTGTCGCTGTACCGGTGCAGGCTGGAATACTGACCCTGAGACAGGTCATCGAAATACACGCCATCGTTCTCGATGCGCGCCAGACCGATGGGGATCAGGGCCGAGCCGTTGATGTTGCCGCCATCCTGATCAACCACCAGGTAGCGGATACGGCCCTGAGTATCGTCCACCAGGGCGTCGGCGACCCTGCCGATGGTCTGGCCGCCGCTCATGTAGGCGGGCTGACCAACAGGATTATGAATTCCAGCTTGCTGGAAGTCCTGGCTATGGCGGCTGGAGATCTCTGACAGTCGATGCAGGTGCGGCATGTTGGTCTCCTTGGTGACGCTGAATTTTGTCCCGCGCATTGTGAACTTGCAAAAACACCGCGACCTGAGAAGGTCGGAAATTGACGTTCATGATGAGCGGATCGTACAGAGGCAACCAAGAGCGTCGGGCAGGCACGGGCTTAGGCCGTGCGGGCCAGAGTCCACCGCCGACGGAATAAAAGCCCGGCCAGAGTTGAGGAAACACGCTTCAAACCAAGTCCGTGGCATCAGAAGCGCGACAGTCACGCAGAAATTTGTTCACCTCCACTCTCCGTTTCTGAGGTGCTGGCACTACGCCGTCAAGCGCCGCTGCACCCAGGGCGATACACCAGCGGATTCATCCCACCGGCACCCGCAAGTAAGAGGTCAACATGGTTCTGCGCTGGCTGGAAGACAAGGTCTTCCACGAGGCACTCCCAGCTTGGGGAACCCACCGGAAGGTCCATAAAGGATTTGCAATCCCGACCTCAGCAGATGACATTCTGCTCTGTGGCTTCCGTTTCAAGCAGCGCCGCGAGCAGCACGCCGACCCATCTGAACCGTATGTCCCGCTGTGATGTTTCCCCAGAAGACGCGGAGGACTCAGGTCTTTTTCTGCTCCTCCTGCGAGCAGGCCGTCTGACTTGCGGGCCCCAGCAGGAAGCAAGAGCATCTGCGGTTAAGGTGACTCCGGTCAGCCGGACGAGGGGATGAGCAGAACGTAGGCTGCGCCGAGCAGGGTGGTCAGGGCCAGGGTCGGAATGGTCCCCAGATTGAAACGGAACAGGGCGATCCCCGCGATGACCGAGAGGACCAGGGAGGGCACACTCAGGGTGGTCCAGTCCGGCGTGTACAGCCGCAGCGGTCCTAGATGCGTTTCTCCGACTTTCGAGAACAACGTATTCAGGGCAAACCACACGCTGAGGTTGAGGATGACGCCCACTACCGCCGCCGTAATCGCCGTCAGCGCCCCGGACAGGGCTTTGTTTCCACGCAGCTGCTCGATGTACGGCGCACCCAGGAAAATCCACAGGAAGCACGGCGCGTACGTCGCCCACGTCACGACAAAGGACGCCAGGATGCCCGCCGCGAGTGGGGTGAGGCTCTCCGGGTCCCGGAAAGCGCCCAGGAAGCCCACGTATTGCACGACCTGAATCAGCGGCCCCGGCGTGGTCTCGGCCATTCCCAGGCCGTTGAGCATCTCGCCGGGCCTGAGCCACCCGAACACCTGCACCGCCTCCTGGGCCACGTAAGCCAGCACCGCATAGGCGCCGCCGAAGGTCACCACCGCCATCTGACTGAAAAACTTTGACATCTGCCAGAAGACGCTGCTGAAGCCGAACAGCGCCCCGACCAGCAACAGGGGGCCGAACCAGGAGGCCAGTCCAATGAAAGCAATTCGAAAGAAGCGGTTCCAGCTTGGAGTCACCCGCATGGCGGTTTCTGCGGTGATGACCGCGTCCCTGACCTCGTCACCATGTGCGCTGCTGCCGTGACCACCGCCGCCCTGGAACACTCCGGGACGGACCCGGCTGCCGAAAAATCCGATCAGCCCGGCGCCCAGGACCACTAGGGGAAAGGGAACATTGAAAAAAAAGATGACTATGAAAGCCAGTCCAGCCAGCATGACCAGCAGGGGGTGCTTGAGGGCCCGTTTCCCGATCCGGATCACCGCGTCAAGCACGATAACCAGCACGGCGGCTTTCAAGCCGAAAAAAACAGCCTGTACCAGGGTTGTTTCCTGATACAGCGCATAGATGATGCTGAGCACCAGGATGGACAGAAACCCCGGGAGGACGAACAGGCTCCCGGCGACGATGCCTCCCCTGGTGCCGTGCAGCAGCCAGCCGATGTAAATGGCGAGTTGCTGGGCTTCCGGGCCGGGAAGCAGCATGCAGTAGTTCAGCGCGTGGAGGAAGCGCTCCTCGCTGATCCAGCGTTTCTCGTCGACCAGAATGCGGTGCATCACGGCGATCTGTCCCGCAGGGCCGCCGAAGGATTGTGCGGCGATCCGGGCCCAGACTGCAGTCGCCTCGGAAAAGCTCACCTTCCGCTCGGTGGGGACGGGGCTATCGAGCGATTGCGTCAAGATAATCCTCCTGATATCAGTGCACCATACATGACAGCAGATTCAGAGTGGTCCTTCCCCGCGTAGCGTCCATGACGGCAAGTGGACCCACTTGCCGTCATGTCAGCCCAACGAAGAGTAATGCTGTTTACAATTCTGAGCATGCATTCTTGATGTACTGTTCTCAATTCCGGGGGAGTACGCCGCCCTGCCCTTGACCAGGCAGGGAGTGCGAGAACGTCATTTCGGGCGGCAATGCTGCCCCGTTCCGTACAGCAAGGGCCAGACTCGGACAGAACCGCCTCACGGTGCCTGTCCGGGTCTGGCCTTATGCCAGACCCCGAAGTCAAGTGACCTGTGCGGCGCTTCCCTTCAAGGAGCGCAAACTGATGGAATTTTTCTTTGACCTGTGGCTTGGCAAACCCACCTGGATGTGGCTGATGTTCATCATCCTGGTGGTTGCCCTGCTCGCCTTTGACCTCGGCGTTCTTGGCAAGCGCCGCCAGTCCCGGGCTGCGGCCTCAGGCGCCGAGCATCCCCACGAGATTGGCGTCAAGGCCAGCCTGCAACTCAGCCTCTTTTACATCGGCGTCGCCCTTCTCTTCGGCGTTTGGGTATGGAGTGCACTCGGCGCCCAGAGCGGAATCGAGTACTTCACCGGTTTCGCCGTGGAGAAGGCGCTGGCGCTGGACAATGTCTTTGTCATTAGTGTAATTTTTGGGGCCCTGGCTGTTCCGCGGCATCTGCAGCATCGGGTGCTGGTCTGGGGCATTCTCGGTGTCATCGTGTTGCGCGGCCTGATGATCGGCCTGGGCACCGCGCTGGTCACCCAGTTCGACTGGATCATGTGGGTCTTCGGTGCCTTCCTGCTTCTGACGGGCATCAAGCTGCTGCTGACCAAGGGAGGCCATACCAGCGCCCCTGATCTTGAGCGTCATCCTGTGGTACGGGCACTCAAGCGAGTTCTTCCCGTCAGCCCCAAACTTGATGGCCAGAAATTCCTCACCCGGATGCCTGATGCAGCGGGTCGGATGCGCCTTCACGCCACGCCTCTACTTCTGGCGCTGGTTCTGGTTGAAGCCGCCGACCTGGTGTTCGCGGTGGACTCGATCCCGGCCATCTTCGCCATTACGCAGGATCCATTCCTGGTGTACACCAGCAATATCTTCGCGATTCTGGGTCTACGGGCCCTGTACTTCGCCCTGGACGCACTGATTCACCGCTTCGAAGCTCTCAAGCCCGCCCTGGCCCTGGTACTGGTCTTTATTGGCGGCAAGATTTTCTACACCCAGCTGTTCGGCAAGATGGACCCGGCGTTGAGTCTGGCCATTACCCTCGGCATCCTGGCAGGTGGCGTTCTGGTCAGTCTATGGAAAACCCGTGGCCCACGGCCTGAGATGCAGGCTGGCAGGTAACGGGAATCCTGGAGGTTCTTAGGCGGAAAAGAGGGTACGTCTGCGATTCACGCCGTGGCGAAGGTTCCAGCAGACTCCGGGAAATACCGATCGCAAAAGCGTGGCTGAGCATGGTCCGTCTGGTGTCCCTGTGTGGCGCAAGCAGCCTGTCCAGTCCGCTTCACCTGCCTGTTCAGCGCTGCGTCCACCTGTTCAGCACTGCACAATGCGGAACATGGAACAAAGGGCATTTGGAACGACCGGCCTGAGTGTCAGCGTGCTGGGACTCGGAGCGGGGCAGGTGGGTGCCGCAAGCCTCAGCGAGGAGGCGGCAGGGACCCTGCTTAACCGCGCGCTCGACCGTGGCATGACACTGGTGGACACGGCACGGGGCTATGGCCTGAGTGAGGAACGCATCGGCCGTCACCTCGCGCACCGCCGGAACGACTTCATCCTGAGCAGCAAGGGAGGGTACGGCGTTGAGGGAACCGAGGACTGGACGCCGCTGGTCATCCGGCGCGGCATCGAACAGGCTCTGCAGCGGATGAGGGTAGACTGGATCGATATTTTTCACCTGCACTCGTGCCCGCTGGACGTCCTGAAGCGAGAAGACCTGCTCGGTGCCCTGGATGACGCCCGCGAGGCCGGATATATCCGGGTCGCCGCGTACAGCGGCGAGAACGAGGCGCTGGCCTGGGCCGTGAATTCCGGGCGGTTCGGCTCGGTGGAGACCAGTGTCAACCTCGCTGACCAGTGGAGCCGTCATCATGTCCTGCCGCTGACCTCGGAGCGCGGCCTGGGCGTGATCGCCAAGCGTCCGATCGCCAACGCGGCCTGGCGCTTCACAGAGCGGCCGGCAGGTGACTACGCCGAAATCTACTGGGAACGCCTGCAGGCCATGAACCTGGACGCGGTCCGTCAGCAGGCTGGTCTTGACTGGGCCAGCCTGGCACTGCGTTTCAGCGCCTATGCACCAGGAGTGCACAGCGTGATCGTGGGCACCGCCAACGTCGAGAATCTGGAGCGCAACGTTCGTCTGGTCGAGGATGGCCCACTGCCCCTGGACGTGCTGACCTGGATCGAGGCCGCGTGGGCCGAGCATGGCCGGGAGTGGCCGGGTGAGGTCTGATCCGGGAGCCGGTGGGGGCCGCGCGCAGGCAGCAGGCATACGCGCTGCACCGGCCGACCTGCCTGCGCACTAAGCGGGTGGGTGCCGGGTACAGTAGGGAATGGACGAGCATCAGGTGCAGCCCTACGTCGAAGCGCTTCAGGAACGAGGATGTCTGGTGACCGAGCACCCGGACGGGCGGTATTCGGTCACCCTGCCGGATGGCGAGACTATCGAACCGGGTAACCCTTCCGTGCATCCCCACAAGCCCTGGAGCGCACTGATCGAGGCGTGTGACCGGCTGAACGTGACGGTTGCCTTCGGAGAATAACCGTACAGGGATTGCTTTCACGGGACACCATCAGCTGGCCGGCCTGGGCAAGACGTTCCAGACCAGCCTGAACTGACGCGGAAGATTGATCTTTCTGTGGGCGGCCTGCGGTTAGGATCCACCTGTCATGACGCCCGAGTTCGCCAGTCTTCCGCCTGGAAACAGGTCGCGTTCGACCCGCATGAAAAACCCCCTCTCACGGAGGGGGCTTCTGGGTCTGCAGTTGCTTACAGGGTGCCCTTGAGGGTGCTGGCGACCTTAAACGCAAGCTTCTTGCCAGCAGGAATCTGAATGCGCTCACTGGTGCCAGGACGCACGCCGGTGCGGGCGGCCGTTTCGCGGACGCTCAGGGTGCCCAGGCCGGGCAGACCGACACTTTTGCCACTGCGCACCGCTTCAACAATGCTCTCAAGCATGACGCTGACCGCTTCCTCACTCTGCTTTTTGGTCAGGCCAGCCTTATCGGCGACAATGTCGACCATCTGGGTTTTGCCGATCTTGGTCTCGGCGGGTGCAGCACCCTTCCTGGGGGCGGCTTTCGCGGCGGCAGCGGGCTTCTTGGCGGGGGCCTTCGTGGATTTTTTCGTCATACGTGCAGTGTGAGGGAGTGCACGGTTCAAATGCAAGAGGGTGACCGGCGTCATGGGCATACCTGCACTGTGTGCAGTTCAGTGATGCAGCGTATGGCTGTGCCGCTTTCAGCAAACCAGGTCATGCGTCTGAGCCGGTCAGTGGCCCGCTGAAGTGATGTGGAGATGCGCGCAGGAACACTGTCCTGTAGGCAGCATAACGTCATGATGGCTGGAGGTCAGGCGACAGGGCAGTGCAGCAGCGCCTGGAAAGTCGATTTGGGGCGGTTTTCCTCCACTGACGTGATCAGTAAATATTGACCAGCTCATTGACAGGCTGTAACCCAGATTCGACGACGGAGATATTCATCCTCCAGGGTATCCGCCGGGGGGGTGCCCTGTGGTATTCCAGCGGGAAAGTCCACTGGATACAGTAAAGGCGTGAGTGCTCCTCTTCCGCACGATGAATTCAGGCGTCTGGAAGCTCTCGCCCGGTACGCGGTACTCGATACGCTTCCCGAGCCATGTTTTGACCGACTGACCCAGCTGGCCGCGCGGCTGTTCAAGGTGCCGGTCGCCCTGATCAATCTGGTCGATCAGCACCGGCTGTGGGCCAAAGCCTGCTTCGGAACCACCTCCCGTGAGCTGGATCGCCCGACCTCGTTCTGTGCCTACACCATTTTGTCCGAGGAGCCTCTGGTGATTCCCGATGCGACGCAGGACACCCGGTTCCGCAGCAGTCCGCTGGTCGACGGCCCGGCCCATGCCCGCTTCTACGGAGGCGCGCCGCTGATCACGCATGATGGTTTCCGGATTGGAACCCTGTGCATTCTTGACCAGAAGCCCCGGGCCAGTCTGACTGCTGAGGAACGGGCCACGCTGGGGGATCTGGCTGCGCTCGCCATGGACGAACTGGACTTGCGCCTGGCCAAGCAGAGTCTGGAAACCGAGTCCCAGGCCAAAACCCAGATGCTGACGGACCTGCGCCGCGCCACCGACACGGCACAGACCCTCGCTGCGGTGACCGAACTCGCGACCTACGATCTGGACCCGGACGAGCTGGTCAAGACCATGGGGCAACTTCTGGCACAGGCGACGGACGTGCAGTGGATGGGCGTGCATGCAGAGGACCAACCTATTGCCGTGGATGACCCGGCCTGGCATGGACCCGGTGCGTCGCCCGCGTTCATCGAGCAGATGAAACTTGATCACAGTCATCCAGACCGCAGGCGCCCGGCGGTGACCGGAGGCAAACCTCTGTTTCTGAGTGTTCAGGACCAGGACGCTGGTCCCACGGCCCTGCTTTCCGCCGGGGTCCGAAGTGCGGCCTGGCTTCCCCTCACGACAGTAGAGGGAACGCGGCGTGTAGCATCGTTCGCCCGCTTTGGTGAAGCCACCGCCTGGCATCCATGGGACAGACAGCTTCTGTCCACGTCGGCGCACATCCTGAGCCTCACGCTCTCACGGCGCGAACACCAGTCGCGCCTGGAAGCAGCCAGGGAGAGACATCACCTCCAGCAGCCTGGCAGCCGACAGGAGCTGGAGCGGGTTCTGGTGCGTCACAGCGGGCCGGGCGCCCCCTCTTTCCTGGTGCTGTTCTGCCTGGAAGGTCTTACCCGGGACATCGCGCTGGAGGAGAAATGGTGGGCGCAGGTGTGGAAGGTCGTTCTGCAGGGCAGTCCTGGAAGGCAACGAAGCCTGTACCGCTACGATGAGCACAAGTTCGCCATGCTCATGGACGGAAGTGCTCAGGACGTAGACGTGGTCCTGAGCAGCCTCGACGCTGCGGCAACCCTGTTCGAGACAGGACCTTCAAACCTGGTCAGGATGCGCCTGGGGGCTGCACCCATTCCTGAAGGCCTGCAGGACCCGGCAATGTTTCTGAATATTGCTGAGGCGGGCCTGAGCGCCCCCAGACGCGAAACCCCAGATGAAGGACAGCCTGCGGCAGACGATACCCTGGCTTCTGCAGGTCTTCAGTCACATGGTGGCGTGACGCTCGACCAGCGCCGGCGTGAGGTGACTTCCGGCCGCCAGACCGTGAGATTGAGCAGACAGGAGGCGGCACTGCTCTGCGCGCTGATGAAGCAGCCTCACCGGGTGTTCTCCCGCGAAGCCCTTGCCAGGGAGGCCTGGGGAGAGACTACTGGGGCAAGCACCAACCTCGTGAACGTGCAGGTCTTCAATCTCCGCCAGAAGCTGGCGGTCCTTGGGCTGGGACCCGTCGTTCAGACAGTTCGTGGGCTGGGGTACTCCTTTCAGGTCACCCAGGATGAAGCGTCCCTGCCCCGCTGACAGAACCTCAGGTACGGTGAAGGCCAAAAAGGACCGATAGGCGCTTAGGCGAACTCAATCCATGTTTCTTTGGCCCTGCCTTTTGGGCAGCTGGACAGGCCGCACAAGCCGTTTCCATATGTGGGCACAACGAAAGTGCGGCAGGGTGCACAGCAGGGAATGGCTGCCATGGACGCGTGCAGCTGTCTGCTCCTTTCCCGATCCTCTGGGGACTCCTTTGAAAATGGCCCTTGGGTTGAGGTAATTCATCACCGGGTGCCCACTTTTCCGACGCCCTCTGTTCTGATGCTGGCCGGGATCATGCCGCCCTCTGCCTGGGCGTCCTTGCAGGCCAAGCGGGACGCCCCCGGCCACTGCTTTTGGCACTTCTGGCGCCCGGCATTGGTGCTGTGGGCACTGTGTTGTGGTCTGCTGCCGTTCGGTGCACGTCCTGCACCCCTTAAAATGTCCAGCCCGGAGTGTGAAGAAGGCTTCATAGTTTCCCTTAGCCTGTCTTTACGTTAATGGTATGGACTCCCTGCGGCATTTCCTGCTGATCGATGACAACGTGGCGGACCAATTGTTGGCTGAAGAAGCGTTTCAACAGCTCTGTCCGGAGTGCACCCTGACCTGCGTCACCCACGGACAGACGGCTCTGGAGATGCTCAGGGCAAAGGTCATCGACCCGGACGTCATTCTCCTGGACATCAACATGCCCGGCATGAACGGCTTTGAAGTGCTTCAGGCCCTTAAAGCCGACCCTGAGCTGGCCTGGCTGCCGGTTGTCATGCTGTCCACCTCAAGTGCGAAAGCGGACATCCGGGAGGCTTACATCCTGCATGCCAGCTCATATCTGGTCAAAGCGGGAAATTTTGAACACTTCCTGCAGCAGATCGACACGTTTCTGGGCTTCTGGCAGAAGTGCCGCGTCATTCATACCTGAACTCACTGGGTCAGGACCCTGGAGTGTGCTGCCTGGCGGGGCGAAGGGTTCCTTGACCCCGACTCCGGTGGGAGGCGACGAAGCCAGGGCAGCCAGTCCAGGCAGAGCAAGGTTTGAAAGCCCACAGTCGACTTTCAGGAGCCGGGAATGACATCCAGTCCCGGCGTCGCCAGAAGCACAAAGTGCCGAACCATAACCCTGTCTCTTTTTCAGAATTCCCCAGGTGCAAAATACTGAGTGCAGATGACGGATTTTCCAATAGTCGTGATCGGGGCATCATCCGGCGGCGTCACCGCCCTGATGAAGCTCTGTGCCGGGCTGCCCAGTGACTTTCCAGCTGCGGTCCTGGTGGTTCAGCACCTCTCCCCCCGGCATCCCAGCATGCTTCCACGAATCCTGAGCTCCGCCGGTCCCCTGCATGCACTTCATCCGCGAAGCGGTCAGAGCTTTCACCGCGGAATGATCTACGTGGCTCCGCCTGATCACCACATGCTGGTTGAAGGAAACACCCTGCTCCTGACCAAAGGTCCCAAGGAGAATCGCTCGCGTCCCAGTATTGATACCCTCTTCCGTTCGGCGGCGCTCACGGCTGGTCCCAATGTGATCGGTGTGGTGCTGACTGGCCTGCTGGACGACGGCACCTCCGGCCTGCATGCCGTCAAATGCCGCGGCGGAGTGACGATTGTGCAGGACCCTGACACGGCGGAGTTCGACTCGATGCCCCGGAGTGCCCTCAGCAGCGTCGAAGTGGACCATGTGGTCCCCCTGGCAGAACTGGCGACTCTCCTGACCACCCTGGTCCAGGACATGACCAGGACCCAGCCCGTAGGAAGGCCCCGTATGACCGAACAGGAACAACACCGCCTGAAGGTGGAAGTGGGTATCGCACGTGAAGAAAATGCCTTCAGGCAGGGAGTGAGTGGCCTTGGGACACCGTCACTGCTGACCTGCCCGGAGTGTCATGGCGCCCTGATCCAGATTGAGGAGGGCAAGGTCGCGCGTTACCGGTGCCATACCGGGCATGCCTACACCGCGGACGCCCTGCTCTCGGAGGTGTCGGAGTCGATCGAGGACAAGGCCTATCAGGTACTGCGGACGCTGGAAGAAGCCGTCATCCTGCTTACGCATCTGAGCGATCAGAGCACCGCTCAGGGGGACACTCAGGCTGCTGCGGCTTTCCTGGCCAGAGCCCGTGAGATCGAGTCCAGCAGTGAAGGGGTCCGGAGGCTGGCACTCAACAATCAGCACCTTAGCGTGGAGAATATCCAGTACCCGGCTTCAGAGGATTGAGAGGGACCTCGCCCTGAATGCTGCGGCCTGAAGGATCCGGCCCAGGCCGAAAGGGCTCGCAGGGCAGCAGATCCCAGAACATGCGCTTCCCGACCTGGAGTGGTCAGGCAGGGAATCTGCGTCCAGCCGCCGTACCTTCAGGCCAGGGTCTGAAGAGGAGCCGTCGCGTGATACCAGCGCACCAGATCCAGCATCTGCTGAACGTAGGCCTCGAATCCTGGGGCCTTGACCATATACCCGTGAACCTGCAGGGCCCGTGCCTGCTCCCGGTCCTGCTGGGCACCTGAAGTGGTCAGGATGATGACCGGAATGCGGGTCAGGGCGGCGTCCGCACGCAGGGCTTCGAGCACCTCGAAGCCGTGCATACCGGGCATATTGACGTCCAGAAGAATCAGGTCAGGCTGCAGGCCGGCCCACAGCATCTGCAGGGCCTCGATTCCGCTGCCGGCCAGGGTGAGCTGAGAGCCGGGAGCCACATCCAGCAGCGCCAGCGTGGTCAGTTCGCGGTCAAGAGGGTTGTCGTCGATCAACAGGATATGCGGGGGGGAAGTGCGGCAGGACTGAGGTGTAGGACGCATGTACTGCCTCTCAGTAGGCATGGAAGGCCTGATGCGGGTGTGATCCAGGCAGGAGGCGTTGGGTTCTCGGACTGGGTTTATTACGTTCTGTACAGATTTTTCGATAAAGAGTTCTCCTGTTCACCATCTTGACACGAATCAAACAAAAACTGCAATGTGGAAGTACAAACTTGACCTGTATCCAAGTGTTCCCGCAGGAGCCTGTATGCCCCCCGAACTCACCCGCACCCGCCGCCTCATCCTCGACGCCATCCTCCGCCTCCAGGCCGAAGACACCCCGCCCACCCTGGGAGCGGTCGCCCAGGCGACCGGCCTCACCAAGCAGGCCGTCAGCTACCAGACCGTGCCTCTACGCGAAGCGCACTACCTCGAACCCGCCGCCAGCCGCTACGCCCCGCTGATGCTGACCTCCAAAGCCCGCGCCCTGATCGGCGGCGGCGGCTTTCCTCTGGTGGGCGAAATCGCCGCCGGGCAACCCAGTTACGCCGAACAGAATGTCGAAGCGTACATCACCCGCCTGGACCAGGTGATCGACATGAAAGAAGGCGACTACCTTCTGCGCGTGCGCGGCGACAGCATGATCGGCGTCGGGATCTATCCGCAGGACATCGTGATCGTGCGCCCCAATGAAACGGTCCCGAACGGCGACATCGCTGTTGTCCTGCTCCCAGGTGAGAGCGCGGCCACCCTGAAACGGGTGGAGCACCAGAATTCGAAAATCACCCTGCACAGCGCCAACCCGGACTATCCGCCCATGACCTTCCCGGCCCGGGACGTCCGCATCCAGGGCTGCCTGGTGGCTCACATCGGGCAGGCGTCCCTGAGGAGCCGGAGGGTCTGAGCATGGCAGGACGCACGCCGAGCCTCATCGCCTGCGTCCTGCTCTCCCCCTGGCCGCTGGAACTTCTTCAGCGGCGACATCCGGGCGTGCCCGTGGCCGTGCTGAGCGAAGGAGCACGCCGGGTCCTGTTCGCCAGCGCCAGTGCGCAGGAAGCCGGCGTGAAGACAGGCATGCGGGAGACTGCGGCCCTCAGCCGCTGCCCTGAACTGCACGCCGAAATCCTGGGCACGCCCCTAACGACTGCGGCGTGGAATGAGCTGGTTGAACAGCTTTATGCCCGCTACAGCGACCGCGTGGACGGCCGCATGCCCGGGCTGGTGTTCCTGAAACTCGGTCTGGGTGCCGCACGTGACCTCGCGGCGGCCCTGCAGGTTCCGGTGGGCCTGGCCAGCAGCCTGGAAGTCGCGCATCTGGCCGCCCTGCGCGCCAGGAGGGGTGAGGTGCGGGAGGTGCACCCCGGCGGACAGGCGGAAAAGGCGTTCCTGAATCTGGTGCCCCTGGAGCACCTGCATGTTCTCGGCCTCTCCCCCGCCCAGGTCGAACGCCTGCGTTTCCTGGGCATCACCGGGCTCGCGGACCTGTGGAAGTGGAGCGCGGCACAGCGTGAAGCCTTCCTGGGCGTCGACATGGCCAAACAGCTGAACCGCTTCCTGAAAGGGCAGCGCACCGAGCAGCTTCCCAGGTATGTTCCCGGACAGATCCTCGAAGCCAGCCTGGACACCGACGCGCCTCTCCTGAACGGCCCCGAGGCGGACGCCGCCCTCCAGGACCTTCTGCCGGGCCTGGTCACCGAAATGCGCGGCCGCACGGCCGCCTACCTGACCATCCGCTGCGAGACGCTGGGCGGCTCACTGACGGCCACCCGCAAGCTGAAGTGGCCGCTGGACCGCGGCGGGCTCACGCGGGTGGCGACCCTCACCCTGGAGGACACCGGCGCCCTCCCGCTGGGCATCGACCGGCTCACCGTGCAGCTCAGTGGTTTGCAGCAGCCCTCGCGGATGGTAGGCCTGTGGGCAGGGGTGGCGGACCTGGACGTCACCCGGGACGTGCTGGGGCGCTTTCCGGATGCCCTCGTCCGCGTGCGCTGGCTGGACCCCTGGGCGTATACCGCCGACGCGATGTACGAATGGGTGGACTGGCAGACCGGAGAAGTGCGCCCGACGCCCATGACACCGCAGCGTGCCTGGACGCCCCCCCGTGCCCAGTTCAGCCAGGCACAGGCGCGGGAGAAGGCCGTGGACCGCATCCTGGCGTTCTTTGAAGGTGCACGTTCATGAGGGCGGTGCAGCAGCAGGTCGACGTGGAGGTGCGGGGCGGTCACCCCACCGGCCTGAGCTGGAACGGACAGGCGTACCCGGTGCAGGCGGTGCTGGACTGGTGGCGCTCGGGGGGCCGCTGGTGGCTTGGGGAAGCGCCACGTGACTGCTATCTCGTGCAGGCAGGAAACCTTACTGCCGAGCTGCATCGCGAAGATACACAGGAGGGCCGCTGGTGGCTGGCCAGGGTGCAAGACTAGCCGTGCCCACGCTGCGGGTCCTGCTCGCGTGCCAGTCGTACTTCAGTGAAGGACGAAGCACTGTGAGCCCGGGACGACTGGTGCAGCGGGCCGCGAACGCCGGATACACGGCGGTCGGACTGGCGGACTGGTGCAGCGTGGCTGGAGTCGTGGAGCTTGGTGAGGCCGCCCGGGCGGCCGGGCTGACGGCGATCGTCGGCGTGACCCTGCCGGTCCTCTTCCCTGCCCCGCCACGTTCGTCCGTGCGGTTCGAGGCGTTCCCGCTGGTGCTCCTGGCACGTGACCGCCAGGGGTACGCCCTCCTCTGCGAACTGATCACGGCTGTCAGGGGCCAGCATCCTGGCGGGCTCCCTCTGGTCCTTCTCCAGGAGGCTGGTGGGCGGACCCGGGAGCATCTCGTCTGCCTGACCGGCGGGCGCGCCGGATTTCCGACCGTTCTCGGCGAGCAGCGGGAGGTCGTGCGGGCAACCTCGTACCTCCGGGCACTGCGGGCCACCTTTCCTTGCGAGCTGTACGTGCAGCTGTACCATGGGGCCGCGCCGAACGAACGGCGGCGGCTGGACTACCTGCGCGGACTGGCGCGCGACCTGGAACTGCCGGTGGTGGCCGCTCCGGAGGTCTGTATGGCAGACGCCTCGGAGTACTGCCTGCTCGACGCACTGACCTGCGCGCGGCTGGGCACCGACGTGCAGACCCCGCATCCGGACCGGCCCCGCAACGACGCCCGGCATGTGGGCACTCCGGAGGAATGGGGCGGACTGCTGCCATTTCCGGACGGACTGCTGAATGCACAGCGGCTCGCGGACACGTGCGCCTTCGAGTTGCTGCCCAAACGACTGCGCAGCCCCGAACCCAAGCTCAAAGCCTTTCAGACGGCACAAGGCGCACTGGAAGAACGAGCCTTCGAGGCGGTGGCCTCGAAATACGCACCCGACGGGCGGGAGGCTGCTCTGGCCCGCCTGAGGGACGAACTGGCCACCGTGGCGCAGCTGGACCTGGCGGGCTTTTTCCTGACGGCTGCGGAAGTGACCGACTATTGCCGGGAGCACGGCATTCTCGCAGCAGGCCGGGGCTCAGCGGCGGGCTCCGTGTTGTGTTACCTGCTGGGCATCACCCTCTCGGACCCCATCCGGCACAACCTGCTGTTCGAGCGCTTCCTGCATACCGGCCGCACCAGCATGCCGGACGTGGACATCGACATTGCCAGTGCCCGCAGAGATCAGGTGCTCTCGTGGGTGGAGGAACGCTGGGGGTTGTCCGGTGCGGGAGAAGCCATGGTGGCCAACCGCATCACGTACCGCATGAAAAGCGCCATCCAGGACCTGGGACGGGCACTCGGGCTTCCGCCGGAACTCAGAGACCGGCTTTCCCGGGCGCTGGGGCGGGATTACGGGCACCTGCGGCCGCACCGGGCCAGGGAGGCAGAAACAGTCTTTACGGAAGTCCTCGGTGACGCGCCGGTCAAGGAGGCGCTGCTGGGTCTGCTGGAGCGCATCGAACCACGTTTCGTGCGCCACCTTGCGCCGCACTCCGGTGGAGTGGTGCTGAGCAGTGACCCGCTGACCTTCTATTCGCCGCTGACCCGGTCGAGCGGCGGCATCCGGATGCTGACGTTCGACAAGGACGACGTGGAGAAACTGGGGCTGATCAAGCTGGACCTGCTGGGCTTGCGGATGCTCGCGGCGCTGGAGCGCGCCCGGGAGGAGGTGCTGCGGCTCACGAACGGATGGGTGCCGTACGGTGAGCTGCCGGACGATCCTCGCGTGTGGGCGGAAATTTCTTCTGGGGACACCATGGGGCTGTTTCAGATCGAGTCTCCGGCGCAGGTGCAGATGAGTGCACGCCTTCAACCGAAGACCATGACGCAACTGGCCCATCAGGTCGCCCTGGTCAGGCCGGGTCCGATCCAGTCGGGAACCGTGCATCCTTATGTCCGGCGTGCTCGGGGGGAGGAGCCGGTTCCGGAACGCCCGGAGCCGTTGCAGAGCATCCTGGCGCCCACCCACGGCACCCTGATGTTTCAGGAGCAGATTCTGCGCATCGCGGTGCACTACGCGGGCTATGGCTGGGCGGACGCGGACCAGTTCCGCTCCCGGTTGAGCAAGGTCGAAGACGAGCAGGAGCTCGCGGATCTGAAAGCGCAGTTCATGGCGGGCGCGGCCCTGACGTGCGGCGCGTTTCCGTGGGAAGCCGAGGAAGTCTTTGAGATGTGCGCAATGTTCCGCGGGTACGGGTTTGCCGAGTCGCACGCGCACGCCTTCGCGCAGCACAGTTACGCCAGTGCCTACATGCGCCATCACTACCCGGCCGCGTACTTCGCCGCCTTTCTGACCGAAGCTCCTGGAATGTGGCCGCCGGGCACCATCGCTCAGGAATGCCGGCGGCGTGGCGTGACCCTCACTTCTGTCTGTATCAACCGCAGTGGCCTGAGCTACCGGGCCGAGACCCTGCGGACCATCCGGGTACCGTTGACGGCAGTGGAGGGCGTCAGCGAGGCCAAGGCGCGGGAGATCGTGCACGAACGCCTCACCGGTGGAAAGTTCCGCAGTCTGGAAGACGCGTATGACCGGCTGGACCTGTCACGCGACCTCTTCGAAACCCTGGTACTGGCCGGCGCCCTGGAAAGTGTGGAGCCCAGCCGGAGAAAGGGCCTGTTCAGGCTTACCGCACTGGTGAATGCCCGGAAGGCCGGCACCCGCGCCCTGCTGACTCTGGACACCGAATCGCCCGAATTGTCCGGTATGAGTGAGGCCGAAGAGCTGGCCCTGGACCTGCAGACCAAGGGACTGAGCGAAACGGGCCGCCATCCCCTGGACGCGCACCGCGCGCGGCTGAGGGATCTGGGGTGCCAGGCGCTCGGTGGGCTGAAGCACGGCAACACGGCCTGGGCGGCCGGGGTCATCGTGGCGAAGCAGCGGCCACCGACAGCCAGGGGGTTTGCCTTCTATGTGCTCGAAGACCGTACCGCTCGCGTGCAGGCGATCATCAGCCCGGACCTGTGGGAAGCCCACCGGGTGCTCCTGCGAGACGCGCGGGCACTGATCGTGCAGGGTCAGGTCACGCGCCTGGAACGGGCAGTCACCATCAAAGTTCAGCGCCTGAGCGAGTTGCCCCTGCGTCACGCCGAGTCCACGGTGGAAGCGGCGGACTAACTGGGGAGCCGGCGGAGGTTCCTGCTCCTGCAGGTTGGAGCGCATCCCGGGCCCGCCATTTCCCAACTCCGGGTGAAGTCGCCCTTTCACGATCGGTGAGATGCTCTGCAAGCCTGCGGTATGTCGGACCGACCGCCACCTGAAAGGAGCCAGACCAGGCACGTCAGCACTGCCTCCTTTCACCTTGAGACGGGGCCGGCCACGCTGTTTGACCGGGTGCGGTACATCATGGCTGGCCCCAGGAAGCTGAAATTCTTTTCCGCTCAGCTTCGGCGACGTCTGGCCGGGGAGGGGGTACCCACCGAGGAGCTCCAGCACTTCGACGCGGACCTCTGGGAACTGGTCGCGGCCGAGGTCCGTACTGATACCGGGAAGTTCGTGAAGTCGACCTGGGTGTGCGTGGTGGAGCAGGTGCGCTGGGTGGTGGTCATCGGATTCAAGGACACCATCGAAAGGGTGACCCGACTGGCTGAGGGGGGTCCGACTGGCGAGGCCGTGACCTCCGGCACGCTCTACCGGCGGGTCGCGCAGGTAAATGGTGAACTGATGGACGCTGAGGAGTGAGGCTCCTGCGCAGGCAACACAACAGTGACAGCGCGCGGCCAGCAAGGAAATCTTAGGGACGGGGTGTGTAGGGGGAAGGCCTCCCGTCGGTCCAGCCGCGCGCATCCAGCATGCCCAGCTGAACAGGCGCCCCTGTCAGAAGCGGGAGGCCTCCTTCAATGACGGCCATGCGCAGGCGCTCTATGGCAGCCCCCAGGGCCTGATGCCCGTGCTCTGCCAACGCTTCTTTGGTCACGATGACCACGCCGGCCCGTTGATTCCTGGTCGCAATAATGTTGAGACGATCGGGGTTGATATCGACGTCCACTTCCAGGCGGGTGCCCGCAGGGACGGAAAGGGTGTCGACCAACTGCTGCGCCGTCTGTTTTGCTGCCACAAGATCCATGCGGCATTGTGGCAGCCTTACCTCTTGCCCGCCAGTTCTTCATGACGAAGGGTCGCCCGGAGTACCAGCATCGTTCCGGGTTACCCGGGGACTACCTCACAAGCGCTCCCGCTTCCCCATGTCCCTCGATGACGTGCTCGTTGAACTCCTGAAGACGGGGATGATCCGGGTAGCATTTCCCAAATTGTGCGACCACGTGACGCATGTTGAGCCTGAGGCCCTCTTTCTGATAAACCGTCAAAATCGCTGGCACCATCGCCTCCACCGCCCGATCGATGCGACCCTGGACTTCACGCTGCCACTCCGAATCGAGGTGAGGCAGAAAGAGACCGTTCAGCTCACTGAACACCCGGGTAGCGTCCAGCTGCATGGCGCCCACAAGTACGTCTTCCGCGTCCAGTTGCCAGTTCAGCGAGGGAGCGAGTGCGTAGTGTTTGTTGTGATGTGGACCGCTGCTCAGGATGCTGTCCGCTCCCAGCGCCTTGCGTGTCCGGAAGATGTCCTGCTTGACCGCACTTTCGGCTGCGCTGGCGCTGCGGTCCGGGTACAGCTGCAACTGCAGGGTGGCCCGGTCGAGTTCACCGCCAAGTTTCAGCGCCGCCAGGAGGGCCGCTGAGGCTTTGGTGGCCTTGCCCCGCAGACTCACTTCAGGCCGTCCGAGCGTCCTGATTTTTACGACCGGCTGTTGCAGCGGAGGCCGCAGGTGCTGCCGCGCCGCCATCAGACGCGCATTGAGGCCAGGGGACACGGGACCCTCCGGCGCGGAGAGGACCGATTCGATCATGGCCAGCGGCGCCTGTGCTGCACTCAGAAACGGCGTGGCAATGATCTCTTCCAATGCCCGGCGGAGAAGAGGAGCAGCTTCGTCCTGGCTTCCATAGGTCCGGGCGATGGTCGCCGCAAGGCTGGCCGCTGCAGGACCTGTCGCAAACGAACCATCATTCAGGGCCGCACTGAGAATCTGCCGGGCTTCCACCACCTCTCCCATTTCCAGAAAAAGCAGCCCACGGGTGAGTGAGGCGTCGAGGCTGGAACCGGATCGCCCTAGGCTCTCGAACGCATCTGACCAGCGCCCCTCCCGGACGGCCATGCGGGCGCGGCGCTGGTGCACCCAGGGCCACCACAGATGACCGCTTCCCCCTGCCGGCAGGGACACTGCAATTTCGTCCACGGCGCGGTGTTCCCCTTCCCAGTCCATCTGCCAGCCACACAGGTCCGCACGGATCGCGGCAATCTTGCGCTGAACCTCACTTTGCTGTCCCAGGGCATTGAGGCGCCCGGACAGTTGAAGCGACTGGGCCGCCATTTCCATGCGGCCCGACACTCCCTGAACCCAGCCCAGCGTTGCCAGAGCCAGGGCACGAGCAGACGGGTCCGGAATGTCGGGGAGGATGTTCAGGGCGATCATCAGCGCCGCTTCTGCACGAAACAGTTCACCCTGCTGTGCACAGGCCATCGCCATGGTCACAAGGGGCGTCGCAGCCCGCTGCTCGTAATCACGGGCCAGCAGAAGACGCGCAGCGGCCTCGGCCTGCTCAGCAGCTGTCAGGTTGGCCCCCTCAGCCAGGTGCACTTCCGCCAGCAGATGGCGGATCTCTGCTTCCCAATGAGCATCAAGCCGATCCACAGACGCCTCAAGGTGCAGCTTTGCGGCCGACACACGCCCTGTTTGAAGCAGGACAGCGCCATAACTGACGGTGGCACGCGCCACCCCGGCAAGGTGAGGCCGCAGGAGATGGAGCTCCGCTTCC
Organism: Deinococcus malanensis; assembly: GCF_014647655.1. NCBI lineage: Bacteria > Thermotogati > Deinococcota > Deinococci > Deinococcales > Deinococcaceae > Deinococcus > Deinococcus malanensis. The sequence goes on along the minus strand of NZ_BMPP01000013.1, from coordinate 17,882 downwards.
GGATAATGGCCCAGAGCCAGTTCAGCCTGCCCAAGAATCGCCAGTTCCTCACCGGACAGGTCAAGGCGCCCCCGAAGTTGCGTTAAGACAAGAGTAAACTGGCCGGCTTCCAGGGCCTCCAGCCCCCGCAGTAATGCCATAACCGAACTGTAACCCATCGCCAATTAACGTGAGGGCGTGCCGTAAGTGTCTGTTCCGGTATGAAGCTGACTTGAAAATTCACTCCAGCTGAAAACCCAGGCCACCCCTGCCGCCTGGCCACCGATCCCCGTCTGCCCGCATACACATTCGCCACGTGAACACTTCAAAACCCACACTGGAAAAACATCGTTCACTGTTTCAGGCGTTTCCCGTCCGGACGGACCACTTCTCAGAAGGTTGCGCATCCGATCCCGTACCGACGTCCTCATGAGGAAAAATCACCATGCCCAACCTCGTGCCGTATCTCCACGTCCTCACCTGTGCCCGTGAACAACGGTGGTCACAGGCCGCTCGCGCACTCGAGTACGCCTACGAGGTCAGACCGCCCCGACAGCTGACGGTGGATGAATGCAGGGCCTTGCGCTCTGCGGAGGATGACCTGGTGTATGTTGGTCAGCTTCTCCCCTGCCTGCGCCCGACACTTCTTCTGGTTCGGCGCTTCAAGGAACAGCTGTCACCCTGAAATGGGTGAAGCGCTCGCCACGCCAACCGGGCCGGGAGCATCGCTGCCGACCTTGTAATCCGGGGGCCCCGGGAAGACCCGAAAAGGGGCTGCAGCTGGGCTGAGATGTCAGCGTAAGCAGCCGCGCAGGGGCGCGCACCCTTGGGTCCATGATCCAAGCAGCCCAAGGTGCCCCTCCTGACCCCACGGCGAGGCCAGGAGGGGCGCAGGCTGATGCTTTTCTGACCTTTTACAGGCGTGACCCAGCCGGACGAGCAGGACTGCGTGATCGTATCTCCACGCTGCTCTCCTCCCCACCTACACCCTGGGTGATATGAATGGGGCTACCGATGCCTTCGTCTCTGCAGGACCTGCTGGCCGCCCTGGTGCGGATCGACTCCATCAACCCGTCGCTGGTGCCTGGTGCAGCGGGCGAGGCTGAGCTGGCCACGTTTATCGCGACGTGGCTGCACAATCATGGCATTGAAGCCACAGTTGACGAGGCTGCCCCGGGGCGCCTGAGTGTGATTGCCACGGTCCGGGGGACGGGCGGCGGCCGTTCCCTGCTCCTCAACGCGCACCTCGACACGGTGGGCACCGAGCACATGCCTCTGGCGCTCGACCCGGTCGTTCGTGACGGCCGGATGTACGGCCGCGGCACCTATGACATGAAGGGCGGGCTCGCCGCCTGCCTGTTTGCCCTGCTTGATGCCAGGGACGCCCACCTTCGCGGCGACGTCATTCTCGCGGCAGTGGCCGATGAGGAGCACGCCAGCCTGGGCATGCAATCCGTGTTGAAATCGGTCAGGGCCGACGCGGCCATCGTCACCGAACCGACCAGTCTGCAGCTGTGCGTGGCGCACAAGGGGTTCATCTGGCACGAGGTCACCACCCACGGGCGCGCTGCCCATGGTTCGCGCCCGGACCTGGGAAGGGACGCCATCGCTCACATGGGCCGTGTGCTGGGGCGCCTGGAAAGCCTTCAGCGCGAACTCGACGCGCGGGAACCTCATCCCCTGCTGGGCCACGCTTCTGTACATGCCTCGCTGATCACGGGAGGACAGGAACTCTCCAGTTATCCGGAACGCTGCACGCTTCAGGTCGAACGCCGGACCCTGCCGGGGGAGACGCGCGCAGGAGCCGAGCAGGAGTGGGCCGAACTTCTGGGTGAACTGGCGCTGGACCCAGACTTTCACGCCGAGCATCGCATTACGCTTTTGCGGGAACCCTTCGGGATTTCGCATAAGGCCGAGATCGTTCAGGTGCTACGCGAGCAGGCTTCAGAAATTCTGGGAACAGCGCCAGACCACATCGGGCAAACCTTCTGGATGGACGCCGCCTTTCTTGCCGGCGCAGGAATTCCCACTGTGGTCTTCGGGCCTCACGGCGCCGGCGCGCATGCCACCGAGGAATGGGTGGACCTGGAGTCGGTTCAGCACTGCCGCGCCGTCCTGAGCGCCACCCTACGGGCATTCTGTGCCTGACCTTCCTGCTGGAGACGCCATGACACCTCAAACGGACAGGCCGCGCTTTTACTTCAATCCAGGCGCACAGACCTTCGATGTCCAGGTCGAGCCCGATGTGCTGGATTTTCACCGCAAGCTGCCCGGGTATATGCCTACTCCCCTGGTCCGTGCACCCCGTCTGGCCGCAGCACTGGGCGTTGCTGAAGCCTGGGTCAAGGATGAGTCCAGCCGGCTCGGTCTGCCGGCCTACAAGATGCTGGGGGCCTCATGGGCAACATACCGGGAACTGGATGTACGATTCGGCCCGTTTGCTCGCTGTTCTTCCCTGGAAGAACAGGCGGCGCATCTCGTCTCCTACAGGCCCCTGACCCTGGTGGCCGCCACTGACGGGAATCATGGGCGCGCCGTTGCCCGGATGGCCCGGTGGCTGGGGTTGGATGCCCACATTCTGGTGCCCGGCGACATGGTGACCGCCCGTGTTCAGGCCATTGAGCAGGAAGGAGCGCAGGTGCAGGTGGTGCAGGGCTCCTACGACGACGCCGTGGAAGCGTCCGCACGGCTCGCGGATGCCACACATCTGGTGATCAGTGACACGGCGTGGGACGGCTACACCCGGGTACCCGGCTGGGTGAGTGCCGGATACAGCACCATCTTTCAGGAGACGGACACGCAACTGGTCGAACACGGAGTACGACAGCCCGATCTGGTCGCCGTCCAGATGGGTGTTGGTTCACTGGCGGCCGCGGCGGTCGGTCATTACCGGGCCCGAGGCGGTAAATCACAGGTCGTGGGGGTAGAGCCCACCCTCGCTGCCTGCGTCCTGCGTTCCCTGACCGCAGGCCAGCTGACGGAGGTGCCTGGGCCTCACACGTCAATCATGGCCGGGTTGAACTGTGGGAACACCTCTCCCCTGGCGTGGCCACTGTTGCAGGGTGGTCTGAGTGCGTCGGTGGCGATTCACGACGAGCGGGCAGAACAGGCTATGCGGCTGCTGGCTATGGACGACGTGGAATCGGGTGAGAGCGGCGCGGCCGGCGTGGGTGGCCTCCTGGAACTGCTGACGGGACCGGAAGCTGCGGTGACCCGGCGGAGGCTGGGAGTGACAGCGCAAAGCACGGTTCTGGCCATCTCTACCGAGGGGGCGACAGACCCGGAAGCATACGCCCGCATCGTTTCCGGTTCCTGAAGGTCCTAAGGGTAAAGAGCAGAGCATGGTCCGTTCCGATACCTGCCACGTCACCAGGGAACGCATTGCGCTTTCAGGATGCCTGACCCCGCCGGCATGAACCAGAGCCCCATTGACTCCGAGATGTCACCCAGGCAGCAGAGGCTGTTCTTTCCGGAAAGAACGGGAACATGATTTCGAAGAACGCGGTATCGTGCGGGCAATGATCACAGCGACCGTGTTCAACCACGCAGGTGGCGCCGGCAAGACCAGCATTGTCCGTGACGTCGGCTATGAACTGGCCCGCCAGGGACAGCGTGTTCTGGTGTTGGATCTGGACCCACAGGCCAACCTCACCGCCTGGCTAGGAGTGGGAGACGTTGACATGGAACAGACAGTCTATCAGGTGGCTACAGAGGGCGCGGACCTTCCTCAGCCTGTCACCGCGCACGGACTTGACCTGATTCCCTCACAGGTGGATCTGGCGCTGGCCGAAACCGGTATGCTGGGAGTTCCCGGCTCGCAACTGTTTCTGCAGCAGGCGCTGCGCGCGGTGCACGACCGCTATGACCTGGTCCTCATCGACAGTCCTCCCAGCGTGGGACAGCTTGCGATTCTGGGTGCAGCGGCAGCTGACCGGCTGATCGTGCCGGTTCCTACCCGGACCAAGGGCCTCAATGCGCTGCCGGGCCTCCAGAAAGCCACCAACCTATACCGCCGGCTCAGACCGGAGCTCGCCATGGGATTGTACGTACCGACCATGTATGACGCCCGTCGTACGCACGACCGGGAGGTATTGGGCCTTCTTCGCCAGCACCTGAGCCCGCTGGCCGAGCCCGTCCCGGAACGGGCCGCCGTGTGGCTCGACAGCACCATGGCCGGGGAGCCGGTAGGCGTATACCGGCCGGGATCGCCCGCCCACCGGGATGTTCTGCGCCTGACAGAAGAAGTCGCTCAGAGCCTGGGCCTTCAGGTGAGTGCATGACTCGCAAGCGCCCGGCCATGCCGGCCGGACTTGACGCCATGCTGGGGGCCACAGCGCAAGCCATGCAGACCACCACCGCTGCCAGAAGCCTTCCGGTCCAGGCGCTGAAACCCGGCAGCCAGCAGCCACGGCGAACATTTGATCAGCCGGCTCTTGAGGCACTGGCCGAGAGCATTCGTTCCGAGGGAATTCTTCAGCCTCTGCTGGTCCGCCCTGTCCCGGGTGGTCACGAGATTGTTGCAGGTGAGCGTCGCTGGCGCGCAGCACAGCTGGCCGGGCTTCTGGAAGTTCCGGTACTGATCCGGCAGCTGGACGACCGCCAGGCCCTTACAGCCGGCCTGATGGAGAATTTGCAGCGTCAGGACCTCAACGTGATAGACGAGGTCGATGCAAAGCTCAGCCTCGTGGCAGTCACCCTTGGGACTGACCGGGAAGCGGCGCGAGCCAGGCTGATGCAGTTGCTCCGTGAGAAGCCCGGAGAGGATCACGCGATTTTGGAGACGTTGTTTCAGTCGCTTGGAGAAAGCTGGACCGCGTTTGCCAAAAACAAGTTGCGGGTGCTGAACTGGCCTGCTCCAGTGGTTGACGCTCTGCGCCAGGGCCTGCCGCGCACACTGGCATCTGTGATTGTCTCAGCGCCCGAGGTGCACCAGAAAACCCTGTTGCGTCTTGCGTTAAACGGCGCAACCCGTGAGCAGCTTCAGGCAGAGCTGAGCCGCGTGACGAGCCCTAAAGTCAGTCAGCCAGACCCGGCAAATGCCCTGGGGCGTAAGCTGTCGGACCGCCGGTTTCTGGCAAGCCTGACGCCGGACACGCGCCGGGCCCTGGACCGCTGGCTCGCAAGGATGCCTGCCGACGTGCGCGCTGCGCTGGAGAACTAGAGCAGTTCTTCCCGGAAAGAACACGATTTAGAACGGGGTGTTTCCCTCGGCTCGTCGTTTGAGGGGGCATCTTCATCCATACCTGCTGCATCGGAAGGGGATTCTCCTCAAAGCCGATATGCCTGGGGCGCCAAAGAAGGACGAAAAAGCTTCTGGTTGCGGAGCACTTCTGTTCAAAGCGCTGGTCGGACGTTAGTTCGCAACCATCCCGTAACCCAGAAGAAGTGCAAGGCAAGTATCAGAGACACTTCCTCTCTGCATCGGAGCGGTCCTCCAGAGTTCAAAACACCAGGCTTCCCGTTTGAGGCGAGTCAGATTCAAGAATTACCACTCATCCTCCAGGGCCGGCTTGCACTGAACAGAGATACCTAATAATTTTTCTTTGCACTGGTAACTTACCGCTACGCATTAGTCTGGACGCCCGAGGCACAGATCCTGTGACGACTGAAACTGGCAGACGGGTGCAGCCGGTCAGCTGCGCGCATCGCAGGCTTATAAAGAACAGGACAAGCCTGCACTGCCCCCCTCCAGTTCCGCCGGCGGACAGGCTGATCACGACCCCTGCGGTGTGACGACCCCCGATGCGGCCCCACGCCTTTACCGATTGGTGGCTCCGATACTGTATAGGGGAGGGGAGAGCTGGCTGACCTCCCCCTCAGTAGGGGCGACGCACCAATGTGGACCTACCGGAGAGTCAATGTGATGCCTTCGACCACAAAATCTACCGTGTGGCCGGTCTTCCGGAAGCCTAGCAAAGCGCCGGAAGTGAATTTTAGGTTCAGCACACCGTACTCGTCAAAAAGCGGGCCAACCGCCCTGACAAATTGTTCCATATCCTGCGGACCTTTAGGTGCCTGAGCGATTTCCGGCAGCGAGGTCTGCGGTTCCAGCGCGCGAACAGCCGCCTGATGCTCCTCGGGAGACATGAATTTGAAAGCCAGGTCTCGGGTGTCGAACCTTCCCTCCAGGGTCAGGCCGAGGAAGCCAGACGGTCCTCTGGGCCGCACTGAGCCAATTCCATGCTGCACCATGAGCGACTTCAGTGCGTTCGCGAACTGATTCTGGTGATCAATTGTCCCCGGGGCATGGCTGGTCATGGCACCACCCTACGCGTTCCGGGCTGAGGGCATACCATGGGAGTTCACCCGGGATGGCAAAGAGTACGCTCAAGATTTCGGGATTTGATCTGGTTGAATACAAGAGACGCACAGGTCAGCAGCCGGGCTTTGTGTGGATGGAAGGTAAAGTGCCCAGATGCTCAAACGAGCCCGAGCAGCATGCAGACTGTGGCATGTCGTCTTCTTTTCAGTCTGCGGTTGCCCAGCAGGTCCTCGAGTTCCTGCGTCAGGAAGGCCAGAAGCCACACAGTGCCGACGAACTCGCAGGTCTGCTGCAGCGTGATCGGGGGGAAGTTGACAGGGCGCTGGAGGAGTTACAGGGCGCGGGGCTGGTCGCCTCCGAGGCCGTGACTGGTTACGGCGGCAGCGACACTTTATGGAGAATCTCGACCTCCTGAAAATCAGTCAAAAACACATCGGCGAAACCTACCTGGATTGGGGAGCCTGCTATAGCAGGAGCCATATGATCCGGTGGCTGGAAAGTTACAGCCACCGGACAAATTGTCGGCTTTTCTAGGTATGGGAGAGCCGCTCGTGTTATCAGCGTAACCGTGCGATAAACCGCAGACCCATTAATGAGTAAAAGCTGGTACTGCTGCCAACTCCAGCTGGCTTATTTCAATGTGCTGTGCGTCAGCAGATGACCACGAAATGAGTTTCAGAAATTCACGCCAGATAACCGGCACAATAAGCATCACATTAACCTATCAATATCTTCGCCATGTTCGCTTCTGTGGCTCGAACACATGAGGAGACAAAAGCGCTGTAACGGTATCTAAAAAATCTGGTGATGGAAGCGTGGACCCCTGGACATAGCCGGTCACCTCAGACCAGGGGAGCCAATGGTAAGGCGGTCCCCAGGAGGAAGCTATGTGTACGAGGTTGGTCCACCATTGCATGCCAGACCTGTCTCTCCGGCGCCCTTCTGCCGTCTGGTTGAATCACCCATGAACGGCGCAGCGCGGGGGGGCTTCGTGTTGATCAGCGTCGTGGTCATCATGTTTGTCGTCATGCTGTCGGTGATCAGTCTGAGCCTCAGTGCCCTGACGACCCGGCGCACCACCGCCGTCGAAAGCCGCAATGTCCAGTCGTTCCACGCCGCTCAGGCAGGGCTCGGTCGTGCCCGAGCCTACCTGGACACCTGCATCTATGCGCCGTCCCATAAAAGCGTCCAGTGCGAGGGTGGGACGGCATGGACACAGGAACCCATCGAGACGATCGCCACGGTCGCTACAGGTTTTGCCACTTCGTCACTGCTGGCCTCCCCGGGCCTGAGCAGCACGCTGGACAGCGGCCGGTACACTGTGACGCTGACCTCCGATCCGGATTGCGCCACCGTTCCCGCGCCCGCGAGTTGCGATCATGAGGAGCTCATCCTGACCTCCGTTGGCAGCGGAACAGGGGACCGCTCGATTACCCGCCTCGAGCAACGGGTCGCAGTCTCCGTTTCTAAATATGACGCACCGATCGGAAGTGTTCCGGGAGCGCTCACGGCCACAGGTAACGTCACGCTGCGCGGCAACAACCCCATCGGCGGCTACGTTCTGCCAGGCTTTCCTCCAGCCTCGACCGCCTTTTCATGCACCACCGAGAAGACCGGAAGCAACAAAGGTAAGTGTGCCCTGGTAGACGGCAGCTACAGCCTGACCGGGGATTTCAAGGGGTACAGCGCTGGGGAGTACGTTGAGATCAACGGATCGTTTTTCGGTATCACCTCCAACTCCGGATCGGTGATGTCGCTGCAACCTCTGGGCGTCGCCGGCCGGTTTCCCCCTGGCTCCCTGACCAGAGTCGACCCGGTGCTGCCCCAGAACGCGGCTGCTGTGGAAACGACTCCTCCAGCCGTCGCGGCACTCACGGTTCATGGCAGCAGCGTTTCGGCTGCCAGCTACCTGCGCGGCCTGGAGGAGCGCCGGGCTGCCCTGCTCAGCCTGGGCATCTCCGAAAGCAGCTGGAACCTGCAGGCCGTCGCCGAGAGCCAATGGCAGGGTTATGCCTGGGGCGTGGATACCGCGAACGTTCAGAGCGGCCCCTTCCAGATCGAGCAGAGCAGCGAGGCGTGCGCCGCCAGCATCACGCAGCTCTGTACCACCAAGCGCCCCACACTGAGCCAGTACAGCCGGCTACAGCGCATCATTCCAAGCGTGGTCACCTCCGACGGCTCGGAAGCCACCATCACCAAGGGCACCAACGCCGTCCCGTACATCGGGGAGACTCACGCGAACTTCACGGCCGACACGTTATTCTCCCGGACCTTCAGTAATCCGGGATGGAACTGTCCGGTTCCCGATCCAGGATCGTCCTGTGCCAAGCAGGCGTTCTATGCCCAGGCCACACATGTGTCTTTTGAAGAACTGGCGGCCTCGCCGTCGTATTACTGCGGGCGGGTTGTGTGGGTGGGCAATGCACCAGGGGTGACGAGCCCGGCCAACACCTCGCAGAGTGTGTCGTTGAACTGCCCGGCGAGCAAGCCGGCCGTGGTAGTGGTGAACAATGAGGGGGCCTCGTTCGATATCGGCACCCAGACCGAGTTCAATGGCCTGCTCTACGTCATGGCCGATCAGCTGCTCAAACAGGGCAACGGGTGCATCAACGGCGCTGTCCTGGTCGAGAGCACGAATCCGGCCATGGCCGCCGATCTGCGTGGCACCGCCTGCCCTGGAGGCGACCAGCACGACGCCTACATCCGGTATGACCCCAGAATCATCAACCAGCTCAGTGACTACAGCCATACCCATCAATTGCATGTCAGCCGGATCGCAGCGTCCTGGAAGGAGACGAAACTGCCATGATACGCGGCTTTACCTTGATCGAACTCCTGATGGTGCTGGCGATCATCGGGGTGCTGGCGGCCATCAGCGCGCCCAGTCTGCTGGAGTACCGCCGCGGAGTTCTCGTGCGGCACGCGGCGACAGAAGTCGTCGAACTCCTCAACCGGGCAAAAATGATCGCCCGCGAGACCAAGCGTGATGTGACCTTCACGGTAGATTCCGGGAGCAAAACGGTGGCTGTGCACCAGGGTAGCGTCACGATCAGCAGTGTGACCCTCAATCCAGCGGTTTCCTGTATCAAGACTGATGAAGGCACGGGTCCCAGCTGCGATGCCGGCCCACTGAAGGTGTCAGCTCCTCACGGTACCTTTCCCACCAATCCTGCTGCCATCGAGATCACCGAGGGATCCCAGACCAGATCGGTGTACATCATTGGTGTGACGGGAAAGCTGGTGGTCCGATGAAGGGGCCGAAGGGCTCCCGGCCCACTGCGCCAGCAAACCACGTGGCTGGATTTACCCTGATTGAGGTCCTGGTGGCGGTGGCCTTTATCGGAATAACGATGGTCGTGTTTGAAATTCTGGCCTCCTCCATGAGGATGAACCGGGATTCGCGGGTGGCGCTTACGGTCAATCAGGCGGTCAACTCATACCTGGAAACGGTTTATGCCGACTGGCAGAGCGCCATGCAGTACCGCAACGGCAACCTGTCGCAGCCTCCTGAGCTGCCCCGGCACACCTGGAACCTGTCGGTGGCCACCGTCAACGTCCAGACCGGCACCACTTCGGGCACCGTGACGTTCAGTCAGGGAAGCGAGCCAGGAACCTACAACGGTGATGTGCCGCTAAAGCGGGTGACCCTGCGGTACACGTCCGATTCTGGCGGGGCCTATGTGGGCAGTGTGGAGGTGGCCCGGCCATGAACCCTCGGGGATTTACGCTGCTTGAACTCCTGGTGGTGATGGCCATCAGCGGCATTGTGCTGACGGTGTTGTTCGACATCTTCACCTCAAGCAACCGCTCGGTCGCGGACGGCACCCACTACGCCCAGGAACTTCGTGAGTTGCAGATCAGCGGCGCTATTGCGGCCGATGATGTCCGCAAAGCCCAGTATGTCTACCCCGCGGCCCAGACCCTGACGTTGGAAAGCGCCTACCCGGCGACCGTCAGCAATCCGGAGACGAACACCAACACCTGGGAAACGAAGCCCAACGGGTCCTTTTTTGCTCAGATCATGCCGGTGGACAAGAACGACCCGGACCTGCCCTGCGGGACCATGAGGCGTCATCCGGCCGCAGCGACCCCCTACGAATTTGTCGCGTATTACCTTGTCCGGCGCGCCAAGCTCACCAGCCTGCCGCTGACAGACTGGCGCAACCCTGGCCCTGACCCGAAAAACGACAGCACCGCCTTTGTGCTGATGCGTTACAGCACCTGCATCGACCAGCTCAGCCCCGCCCCTACAGAGCTCAGCGGGGGAGAGGGCCGGTTCGTGGCCGATTACATCGATTCTGCGGGCATGAGCGTCACGGCGAACCGGGTGACCCTCAGTCTTGTCAGCGCACGCGTTGTCTATGGACGCACCATCCGCATTCCAGCGGCTGATGCCAGCCCGAACATGGTGTTCGTGACAGCCGCCACCCGGAACAGCCGCTGATCCGCCAGCGACAAGCACAGGACACAACTCTAGTGGCCCTCCGTCAAAGGCGGGAGCCCACGATCTCGTCCCTGAGCAGAGGCCGCCTTCCCTGGCAATAATCTCCGGATGCGTTCAGCACGCTTGGTGCCCTACACCCACCCGACTTGATATGTGTCGATTGCTGGCCGTTCCGGGTGCCCGGTACGCCCAAACAACGTGGAAAGACATGAACACCCACAGGTAGAGGTGATTAGCTTTCGCTGCCCAACCGGGCAATCAGCGCGCGAAGCTGCGCCTGGAGCCTATGTTTTTCCTCCAGCCCCAGCCCGACCTGGCACGCGACTGCCGGTGGTACTCCCGCTGCCTGCTCCCGCAGCTTGTCCCCGGCGGCACTCAGGGTGATGATGGTGGCACGCTCGTCCCGCGTGCTTTTTGAACGCACAATGTACCCAATGCTCTGGAGCCGTTTAAGGAGCGGCGACAAGGTCCCGGAATCCAGGTGAAGGCGCGCGCCCAGTTCTGTGACGGTCTGCGGGCCACGCTCCCACAGGACGAGCATGACCACATACTGGGGGTACGTCAGCTTCAGAGGCAGCAGGAACGGCCGGTGGGCACCGGTGATCAGTCGTGCGGCGGCGTAGAGGTCGAAGCACAGCTGATCTTCGAGGTCGAGGGTAACTTCCGGCAGGGTGGGTTCAGGCTGGTTCTGGGTCATGGTTGGCTCACCGGCCAGGATGATGCTCCGCAGCCGCAGCCCAATTATCCGTCAGTGGCATGACAACTGCCTCACAGATGATCACAAAAACCTGACTTGTATGTCATGTGACAAACCTGGCCTGCTCAACTTCACCCAATACCACAGACACCTCTCGATCTGCTGGTTCTTGATGGCACCTGGAACAGCACAGGAGTGCCCTCCAGCGGGGAGCAGCGGAATACCGGACTCTTTATCCCCCAGATTCGCGAGCGGCTCTAGAACGCCTCTGGTGCCCCAGACGAGGCACTCTGGTCCACGTCAGCCTGCATGAGGTACTGGAAAGACAGTGCGGACGGTGCCCCTGGGGCCTCTGTCGATCCAGACTGAGACACCATCTTGTGACCACTGTGAAAATATTGGCTATCTCAAGGGCACGAAGACCAATTCAGGTCACTTGCAGATTTTTGCAACTGGTTTTACTCCACGGTCAGAAGACCACGCCCCCTTCTCCTCGACCCGGGTTCAGGCCTTGAGCAGAAGCGTGCCCAAGAGCGTGGCAGAGGTTTAAGGTGCCAGAATTGCTGGTCCAGCATGGAACGGGCAATCTCGATCAGCGGCGAAACGCAACTGGTTTTACTCTGCCGTGCTTTCCCGGGAGTATGTCATTAAGTCCTGACTTGCACAGGTTCAGTCCCGTGGACAATACACTTGTTTTCTCGTTTACGCAGGGATGAGCTGTGCGCGAAGTTCTGCAACGAACTCTGGCCTCTTCAACTGAGCGACCGCAGCAATGCCCTCACGCGCCACGTGACTCGCCTCAAGCTGACCACTCGCCACAGCTTCCCTTAACGCATCAAGATCTGTCACTGTCAGGAGTTTGCGGTAGTGCGGACTGAGGTATGAAATCAGCCGCTCTGCGGCCAACTCTGCACTCAGACCATTGAACTGCGCCGCGTGGTCGACTTCCGGAACGTCCAACAGGAGGTCCATTCGGGCCTTGCCCCCCTTTTCAGCCCGGGACGCCTCGCTCCCACTGGCCGGCGGGTAAGGATAATCGTCGGGATGCGCTATCAGGTGCAGCAGGGCGGCCGCCTTCGATTTTTTGATCGTCAGCACGCCGGCACCGAGCAGCCACTCAAAGCGATCCATGGAAGCAGCCAGGAACGCCCGACCGTGTTCCTTGAATAACTTCCTGGCGACCCCGTCCGCGACCCCATATCGCCGGAAGCGGTTGATAATCACGGGGTCCATCGGCACGTAGTCCTTGACAAACTCGTAGCGGATGCACTGGGATTTTCCCCGACCGGTAATCACAACTTCCCGCAGGTAACCGCGTTTGATCAGTTCCTCGTGAGAGGCTGCAAGCGTCTTAAGCACCAGCCAGGCGCGACCGCCGGTATTGATCTTGCACTGATCGCCCCACTCAAGGACGCCGCGCTCGATCGTGTCGAGCCGGACGTCCGGGTTGTTCGGATCGTAACGCGCGGCATCCAGAATCCGGAACAGGACCCGGGTGCGCGGCCGTTTGAGTTGCGCCATAAAGGACGTGTCAAGCGGCTTGACATAGCCGCTCCGGACACTGGATCGAATATCAGATGCCAGGACCAGACTGATGACCGACCGGGCGTCGAACGTTCCCGTCTCGGAAGGCGTGCTGTATTCCATGCGGTCAATAAATCGGAAGCTTGCGTGGGTCCATCGGCGGTTAGGGTGATCGCGCCACCCCCCAGACACGGTGTACTTCGCGTCGTGCAAACGCTCCAGGCTCTGCCGCAACGTGTCGTAATACCAGCCGGTTTTCGGCCAGCCACACATGCGGAGCAGCCCCGTCAGCGTCGTCGTGACCACTCCATCTTCCGGCGTCCCCTGCTCCAGGTACAGGTTGATCAGCGCAGCAGAAACATCATTGTCCAGCCCGTGCGGTACCAGGTTTCTCAAGCCTGCCTGGCAACTGATCCGGACGATACGGTCCTCCACAGGGCCAATGACTGTCCATTCCTGAATATCGACATTATCCAACGCCACAATCAGGTTCAGACGAGACACGTTCAGGTCATCGATCGCGGACGGGGGGGTCGGTGAGGACTTGGTCATAAGGAAGGGTGTTCTGACTGATGATAGTTCTTTTTGATCAAAAACAAAAGAAAAGAACTGAAAGATGACATCATCAGGTAGAGCCGAAATTAACCCGCTCCGTCGAGGAGAAATATGGAAATGCAACTGGTTTTACTCCGAGGATGCAACCAGTATTACTCCAGGAATGCAACTGGTTTGACGCTCACCTGAGGAAGAATGCAACTGGTTTTACTCCATAACGCAACTGGTTTTTCGTGGAGAACGCAACTGGTTTTACTCCGGGCGAGTGGTGCCATGCAACCACTTTTTCTCCGGACGGAAGGAATGAATGCAACCAGTGTTACTCCGGAGAATCAGGCGGATGCAACCGCTTTTTCTCCGGGCGAGTGGTGCCATGCAACCACTTTTTCTCCGAGCCTTCGGGCGTAAAGCTGCTGACTCTCGATGGCTGATCAGAACGCAACTGCTTTGACTCTCAAGGAACGTTCTGGTGGGATTGAAGTTCTCTACAGGTTGGCTTCTGGCCCCATCCATCAGGCAGAACAAGAAAGCAAGACATTACTAGGATGGAACTGAATTTGTTCATTCTGGTGGACTCTGGCGGGGGAGAAGTGGGATCTGGTCGTATCCTCACGGGTATCTCTGGGGACGTTTCGCGAAGATGCAAAAATAGAAAAGGTCCTGCGCACGGAGTAAAAGAGGTTGCGACGGTGGAGAGATGCGGCACAGGATCACTCGTCTCCTCGAAGAGAACAGGGCTCGCATCCAACACCATGCCCGACAGAACTGCCCAGAAAAGCGAAACCAAGAGGTTCGTCGCTGCCAGGGATCTCGCAGGCAGGGCATCCAAGCTGCTCTCCATTAGGCACATGCAGCGCGCATAGCCAGAAGGACATCCAGGGGAAATACCTCCGACTGGCTGTCCTTCCTAAAAGCTGGATGTGCTTATCACGGACATGAGGGCCCTGGCGCACCCGTACTCATTGGCCTCCACCCAATGATCAGAAGGTCAGCGAGCAACCAGCACAAGCACACCGCGTCCGCAGAGCCCGTACCGTGCGTATTCCCCGCCGACGTTGACTGCAGCATTCAGGTCGACCTGGCCCGACCCTTCTGCCCAGGGACAGGTGTCGGTAACCCGGTACCAGCTCTTTCCAGCGCCTGGCCAGGGCAAGGTAAAATCCACGTTCGCGGACCAGCCGTTGTAAGCCACGTAGATCGCACTTGACGGATCACTGAACTCCGTCCCGTCGATTCTGTAGGCCAGGGCGTGGTTGTCACCGCTGCTGAAGTATGCGCTGTCGGGTACGGTTCCGTCTGGTTTGAACCACCGCAACTGCTCCATCACGTTGCCGTTGGTGTCGGAGGCCGAGTAGAAATTGGCCGGTCGCAGTGCCGGATGCTGCCTTCTGAAGGCGATCATGTTCTGTACATAGGTTTTGAAAACAGTCTGTTCAGTGGTCAACGATGTACTGAGCCAGTTGGCGCTGGAATCCAGGTTGTAGGCGTTATTGTTGCAGCGTATCGAGCGCAGCGTTTCGTCACCGCCGTTGAACATCGGCGTGCCTGCGCTCAGCATCAGGAACGCAAAACCGTTCCGGGCGGCTTTCCGCTGGTCGGCCAGGATCCCTGCCTGATCCCAGCTGTGGTTTTGGTCCTCCCCACCGTCCGAAGGCCCGTAAGGCCAGGCTTGCAGATTGTTTTTGCTGTTGCAGGAATACAGGTCCCTGAGCGTGAAGCCGTCATGCGCGACCATAAAGTTCACGGAGTTCCATGGCCTGCGGCCGTCATCACCGTACAGGTCGCTCGACCCGGCCAGTCGGCTGGCGATCTGGCCCGGCGTGACGGTGTCCACCCCCAGCCCGTTCTGGTCCTTGCGCAGGGTGTCGCGGTAGATCCCGTTCCATTCCGACCAGCCAGCCGGGAAATTGCCCACCTGATATGAGTTCCCTCCGATGGCCCACGGTTCGGCGATCAGGTCTGTGCCGGTGCCGCCGCCCTCGGGTCGGGGGCTGATGTCCCGGACGACGCGATTCAGGGCAGTCCCTGAATGCAGTTTGTCGTAGTTGAAACAGCCGTGTTCGCAGGTGTTGCCCAGTACCGACGCAAGATCGAACCTGAAGCCGTCGACACCCAGTTCTGTACGCCAGTAGCGCAGCGAATCGATGATCAGGTTCTGGGCCACGGAATTGAAAGTGTTGTAGTTGGCACCAATGCCCGTGTTGTCCCAGAAAAACTGCCGGTCGGAGGTTAGTGAGTAGTACGAGACATTGTCGAGCCCGCGCCAGGAATAGATGGTCGAGGTCGAGGCGTCTGTGCCGGACCAGGTGCCACCTTCGGCGGTGTGGTTATACACCACATCGATAAAGACCTTGATACCTCGGTCATGAAACGCCTTGACCATGGCCTTGAACTCCTTGGTGGGTCCACCGGCGCTCTGGTCGCAGCTGTACCGGCGGTCCGGGGCAAAGTAGTTCACAGTCATGTAGCCCCAGTAGTTGTCTCCGGCCGTGCTGGTCGCAGAACGTCCCGTGGCTGTGTCAGACGCATCGTTGGCGTCATTGTCCGTTTCGTGCACCGGCAGAAACTCAACAGATGTGATACCCAGACTCTTCAGGGCGTCCGCACGTGCCGCCGCGCCTGCATAGGTCCCAGCGCAATTCACGCTGGTGTCACCTTTGGTCAGACCGCGCAGATGAACCTCATAGATCACGTCGTCCTTCAGAGCACGGGTGGGTTTGACACCCACGCTGGTGCTGTCAGATGCCAGCACGATGCCTTTGGGGGCAACCTTCCCTGAGTCCTTGGCACGGTGGGTACCTCCCGACGCGTACACGGCGTTGCTGTAGTTCCCATTGACCGGGCTGATAGGATCATGGCTGAGTTCCAGCGCATATGGATCGATCAGAAGTTTATTAGGGTTGAAGCGGTTGCCTGTCGAATCCACGTCACTGACAAATCCGGCGGTCGACCCCTTGGTCCAGCTGGAACTGTAGGGCCAGTTAGGCCCCCAGGCACGGTACCCGTAATACACCGGACCTGTAATGCCATATGTAGTGCTCAGCGTGCTTACCGGCACAGTGACCGACCAGACGCTGGTGGTGGAATTTTTTGTCAGGACATAGCGGACCTTCTCATCGGCTCCGGCGCGTTGAGCGTACAGGTACACTTCGACGCGCGATGCCCGGATGGAAGTCACCCGGAAGGTGATATGTGTCGAGCCACTTGCTGTGCCAGTGGAATCGGTGTAGCGCGCGCCAAGGGATGTCGGACTGAGAGCGAGGGTACCCAGACCACCTTCCAGGACCGTGGTGGGGCGTTGTGGCGAGGTACCGCAGGCAGTCAAGATCACGAGGCCAAGCAGGAAGGTGGGACGCATGCATCTCCTTGTTGCCTGAGGTCAGGCCGGGTCAGGCACGACATGAAGTCCGGACCCAATCGTCCGTCCAGCTGTTGTTGCGGTTCCAATCCGGTCTAGCACGCACCGGGACAGCTGTGAAGTCACCCGACAGGGGCTATGGCACACCTTCAGGCTGGATCTCAATAGGAAACATTTGCATGCGCAGAGCATGTGTGCGTTGCCTTCGCTCCCTGCTCTTTTATGGCGCCTTGAGCCTCAGTGCACCTTCATTGACATTGGCTCCTGCGACGTTGAAGGGACAGCGCCCGACGGAGAACAGTTTGTGGTGCTGTCATCCCACGCCCCAACTGTCGGGTGTGCGGCGGACACGCCCCTGCACCGTTTTTCGGACAGTTCGATGTCCGCGGAGGCTTTTGAAGGCCGATGTTTCAAGGGGCCCTTAGACGCCAAGTATCGGCCGGGAATCACGCAGGCCAACGACTAGGACTGCCAGGTTGATTTTATGCGGATATGACGTTATAATTCATTTACCAAGGCGGCCTGCGGGTCGCCTGCTTCGTTGTCTCAGGAATCAGTGATGCAGAGCTGTAGAGCGAGGCAGTGTCTATAAATTGACGGGGCGAAACGGGATGTTCTCTTGCCCTACCACGTTGTTGAAGTTACGCAAGGCTCCGGAACCCCGGGTACGTCCCGCAGAGGTCAAATGCACAAAGTTAGTTGGCGATGAAGTGCGGAAGTACCGAGGTCGGAGATTCCAGCTTAAGTGCGGACGACTGGCGGAGGCAGTAAAGCTTGAGCGTAATCAAGCTCACTAATCTGCGCGAACGAGGCTAAGATCACATGCTCGAGGTGTTGACAAGAGATTCCGAAGCGTGTAAACTTCTTTTTGTGCTTGAGGGGAACGCCCCTTCGGCGCACGGAGCCTCCAAGCTCTGCGAAGCATGACAACGGAAGATGCTTGAGAAGCAAAGGGCCGCCCGACAGGGAGGTACAAGCGGATCACCACCCCGGTGATCTCCAGATTTGTGAAGGCCGCGAGGCCGAAGGTACCCAATGGGTACAGCCAAGCGCAAGCGAGGCA